>JBEIGW010000046.1:0-13930 GCA_040381655.1 Deltaproteobacteria bacterium | reverse complement strand
TCAGTAGTGGTGTCATCAACAAGCAAAACAAAGATACAAGACAGAAAATCCTAAAAAATCTTGATCTAAAAATGTCGTCGATCTTCACAATAATTTTGTCATCCAACTAGAATGTAAACTTGGGCAAAAGATTTTTATCAAATTGAGCCAGCGTCTTTGCTGCCGCGTCTTTAGCCGAGAGTTCCGGCCTGACGTCACCTGGCCACTTGATCCCGATGTCTGGATCATTCCAGAGAATGGAATGATCGTCTTTTGGCGAGTAATACTCAGTACACTTGTAAGAAAACAATGCCGTCTCACTAAGCACAATAAACCCATGAGCCAGCCCGGGCGGCACCCAAAATTGCTTTTTATTATCCCCCGAAAGATGCACGCCCACCCATTTACCAAAGGTCGGAGATCCCACCCTGACGTCGACTGCCACGTCAAATACGTCCCCCATGGGAGCAGAGACTAGCTTTCCCTGGCCGTTGGGGTTTTGGAAGTGAAGTCCTCTGAGGACGCCCCGCCTTGAAAAACTAACGTTATCTTGGACAAATTCTCCTGTGATTTTAGACTCTTCGTATCTACGGCGGCTATACGTCTCCATGAAATAGCCTCTCTGGTCGCCAAAAACCTTTGGCTCAACAATTAGGGCTCCATGGATGTCTGTTTCTATGATGTTCATTTTGGGGTTAACTCACGGTATGTTTTGAGGTAAGTTTCAAACTCAATTGCGACTAATTGGTGTAGATTATCCTGCCACACGAGCTTAGGTTTTGCATGATGATTTTGGTGACGAGTCTTGCTGGCAGCGTTACTGAAGGCAAATATTGAGAGGCTGCCAATCTGATGCGCATATTCCCGACATCACCAAAAGAAATGTTCGCAAGCCTCTGGAGCAACCGGGAGCTCATCAAGGCGTCGGCTAAGCGCGAGGTGCTGGGGCGCTACCGAGGCTCTGTCTTTGGACTGCTATGGTCCTTCTTCAATCCGCTTCTTATGCTTGCCATCTACACGTTCGTCTTCAGTGTGGTGTTTAAAGCTCGCTGGGACGTTAATAGTGAGTCCAAGACCGAGTTTGCCTTGGTGCTTTTTGCTGGCTTAATTATCTTTAACCTATTCAGTGAATGCATAAACCGCGCACCAGCCATAATCCTGAATAACCCCAACTACGTCAAAAAAGTCGTATTCCCCCTTGAAATCCTGCCCGTAGTTACCCTGCTTTCAGCGCTATTTCATGCGCTGATAAGTCTTACGGTCTGGCTTTTAGCGTACATGGTGTTTTTTGGCGTGCCGCACGTGACGGTGCTTTATCTGCCGCTGGTCATCTTGCCTCTCATGCTATTTGTCATGGGAGTGAGCTGGGCCTTGGCATCACTAGGCGTGTTTTTGCGAGACGTCACCCAATTCATTGGGACCATCACCACAGTCCTCATGTTTATGAGTCCCATTTTTTATTCGGCCTCTACTTTGCCGGAGACGTATCGGCGATTACTTTTCTTGAATCCACTGACTCCGTTTATCGAACAAACACGTAACGTACTTTATTGGGGTAGTGCGCCAAACTTTACCATTGTGGGTATCTATACAGTGATCTCTGCCATGATCGCATGGCTTGGTTTTGTTTGGTTTCAGAAGACGAGAAAGGGCTTTGCCGATGTCCTCTGAAATCGCGATCAAAGTGGAGCACTTGAGCAAGTGCTATCAAATCTACGACCAGCCGCGAGACCGGCTAAAACAGTTCGTCTTGCCGCGCCTGCAGCGCACGGTTGGCCTCACGCAAAAGCAATATTACCGCGAATTTTGGGCGCTTAGGGATGTGTCGTTTGAGGTGAAGAAAGGCGAAACAGTCGGCATCACCAGACCCATATTTCCAAACACCGTTTGGCGATAGATGCCTGCGCGCCTAAGGAGCGTAAGTCTTCTGAAAAAACTCGCATCGCGTGCTGCGATAAAGCCAGCCAGTGTTGCACGGTTTTCTTCAGTAAGGAGGGCTTTGTTTTTTGATAATGCATCAAGATTCATGTCATTCCACCGACGGAATTTGCCTTGAAATAGGCCTTTAATTCGGAACAAGCGAGCACGCCAGCTGTTGTTGGAGCCCACTAAATTATTACCATGTTGACGGTAGAATAAAGAAGGCTCCGGGTCATAGATGACATGGCCGCCAGCTCCCGACACGATCTGATAGCACCACCAGTCATGTGAGACGACGTCCACATTGGCCGATGCGCGTACGATCAAGTCCCGGGCAGCCTTGTTGAATACCATGGTATTTCCTCCTCCGATGCTCTGCACTAGAGCATTGGCAAAGGAAGGTGGCTTTGGGAAAAGAGGCGACGTGCCAAGAATTTTTTCACACTGCTCATCAACAATGACGGTGCGCGTGCAGTATAAAGCCGGAACATTTGACGGGACTTTTGAAAGGGCGCAGATCGCCCTTTCAAGCTTGTTATTATGCCAAACATCATCTTGATCACTAAAGGCAAAGTACTCAAATGTCTCTTTGATGCAAGTAAGCGAATTTAAAAAATTATTTGAAAAGCCTAATGTTTTTGGGCGAAAACCCAAGCTTATTTTTGCCGTGGCAGTTTGCTCTAGCTCCCATGCTGCTGGGTCTAGTTTGGCGTGAGAACCATCATCACTAATGAACACATGGAACGCTTTATGAGTCTGATTCATGATGGAGTGTAGTTGTTCGGCGAGCCATGTCTGGCCGTTGTAATACCCCAAAATGATGGCGACTCGATTTGTGCAGGTGGTATCAGCGTCTTCGGATGTGCTGCTAGGGGTATTTGGATGTGGCGGCTTTGCGTCGGCAAGGCCTCGCCACTCAACGAGAGCGGGTTGAATCCGGGGTGTCGCTAATGATGGGCAAGTACTCGCTTGCATTGAGTCTGGATTTTCCTTGAGCATTGGTGGATCACTTTTTCTACATAGTAAGTCCTAGTGAGTCAAGCAGTGAAGCCGAAGGAATTTTTAGTCAGGCCCGACCAGGCCAAAATAATTATACTATTATGACAGTTTAATTTAATTAATTTACCTGTAAAAGCCCACACTGACCCAAATGCTTTTAGTATTCGTGTTGGGTCTGTCAATTATAGTCAAGCACCATCCGCAAGAAATATTTTTAGTTCTTTTATCGCCACTGACGTAGGTCATCGTCACGTTGAGGCGAACATTCAGCAGTTTCAGCATATTGACTCAAGTTGATCTATAGGCCTTAATCCTATGAGATTTCTGGCAATTTATTCAAGAGTCCGATGCCTGTTACGCGGGGCACATTTTAGGGCCAATAAGTAGGTGGTAACCCACCGGATGTTTTGCAGTAATTTGGTTGCCTAGCTGGGACTAATCGACGTATTGTGACTAGCCACAAAAGCAGAGGTTTTGCATGAGAATTTTAGTCACCGGTGGTGCCGGCTTCATTGGCTCGGCAGTCATTAGAAACATCATTCGCACGCGTCCAACTTGGACGGTCATGAATGTGGATAAATTAACCTATGCTGGCAATTTAGAATCACTGGCCGAGGTCAGTTCAAGTCCTCGCTATTCGTTTCAAAAAGTCGACATTTGCGACAGACCAAAGATCAAGGCACTATTTGATGAGTTCAAGCCCGACGGTGTCATGCACTTGGCCGCTGAGAGCCACGTGGACCGCTCAATTGATGGTCCCGGCGAATTTATTCAAACCAATATCATCGGAACTTACACGCTACTTGAGTGTGCGCGGGCCTACTGGTCGGATCTCGATGAAGGTAAAAGAGCGAAGTTTCGTTTGCATCACATCTCTACCGATGAGGTGTTTGGTTCTTTGGGTGATAAAGGTTTTTTCACCGAAGATACTCCCTATCAGCCCAACTCCCCGTACTCGGCCTCTAAGGCCTCTAGTGATCACCTGGTGAGGGCATGGCATGAGACATTTAAGCTTCCTGTGGTAACGACCAACTGCAGCAACAACTATGGTCCTTACCATTTCCCCGAAAAGCTCATTCCCCTCATGATTCTCAATGCCTTAGATCTTAAAAAATTGCCCGTCTACGGCAAGGGCGACAATGTCCGTGACTGGTTATTCGTGGAAGATCACGCCGAAGCCTTACTGACGGTCTTCGAAAAAGGTCGTGATGGCGAAACCTACAATATTGGCGGCAACAACGAAAAACAAAATATCGAAGTCGTGCACACGATCTGTGATCTACTCGATCAGCTGAAACCCAGAGCTGACAAGAAAAGCTACCGCGATCTGATCACGTACGTGGCAGATCGTCCGGGGCATGATAAGCGTTATGCTATCGACGCCAGCAAGATTAAGCGCGAGCTGGGTTGGGTGCCAAGGGAAACATTTGAAACTGGAATTAAGCAGACGGTGACTTGGTATCTTGAAAATCAAGCATGGTGTAAACGCGTACAAGATGGCTCTTACCGCCGCGAGCGTCTTGGCCTTGGGGGATAAAATTATGAAAAATCGTAAGGGTATTATCCTCGCTGGAGGATCTGGAACTAGGCTTCATCCTCTCACGCTTGCGATGAGTAAACAGCTTTTACCCGTCTACGATAAGCCGATGATTTATTACCCGCTGACGACTTTGATGCTTGCAGGGATCAAAGAGGTTTTGATTATCAGTACGCCTCACGATCTACCCCACTTTAAAAAACTTCTTGGTGACGGCCGCCAGTGGGGTATTCGGCTTGAATATGCCGAGCAGCCAAATCCTGATGGCCTGGCGCAGGCGTTCATTATTGGTGAATCATTTATTGGAAAAGACCCAGCCTGTCTTGTGCTTGGGGATAATATTTTTTACGGCTCTGGCCTCTCAAAAATGCTGCAGCGCATCAACTCAGAAAGCACCGGTGCGACCGTATTTGGATATTACGTGAATGATCCTGATCGTTACGGCGTAGTCGAATTTGGTGATGATGGTAAGGTCCTCTCACTAGAGGAAAAACCAAAAACCCCACGGAGTAACTACGCTGTCGTAGGTCTTTACTTCTATGATAACGACGTCGTAGAGGTCGCTAAAAATTTAAAACCATCCCCACGCGGCGAGCTTGAGATTACTGATCTCAATATTCAGTACCTTAAAAAGGGAAAACTTAACGTCGAGCTTCTAAGCCGCGGCACAGCTTGGCTTGACACGGGTACCCATGAATCTCTTGTTCAGGCGACAAATTACGTTGAAGCTGTCGAAAACCGCCAGGGCCTAAAAATCGCCTCTCCTGAGGAAGTGGCATGGAGGATGGGCTATATCACGAAAGAGCAGCTGGTGACGCTGTCTAGTGCTCTAGGAAAGTCCAGCTATGGACAGTACCTGCGTCGTTTAGTGCAGCGATAGGCGGAAGAAAATCGTGAAGTACGACGTGTTAGCTACCAACGCTGAATCATGGCCCCCATTTGCTAAGACCTTGGTGTTTCATCTGTTGCTGCGCCCCATCCGTAAGATTTTGTTTAAACTTAAAACACTAGTTCGAGACTCAGAGATTCCTCTGGAGCAGAACTACATAAAATTTTGCGATCTCATGGAAGTTTTTGACACCAGAAATCTTCTCTCAACTGCAGGTGCTGGAGGTTCTGGATCAATTCAGCAACGATATTTAGAGACGACAAGGCATCAATGGCAATTTTTTGATTTCACACCAAAGTTTTCAATATTACTCCCGGTTTACAAAGTATCGCCCAAGTACTTGCGGGAAGCTCTCGCCAGTATAGCTTTGCAAACGTATCCGAATTGGGAGGTTTGTATTGTTGATGACGCCTCTAATAGCCCGGAGCTAACAAGTGTTATCAATGGATTTTCGGAAAAGTATCCCGAAAAAGTCAAATTCAGCACAAATCTAACAAATAGACACATAAGCTATACGTCAAACGAATGCCTCAAACAGGCAACCGGTGAGTGGTGCGTGCTATTAGATCATGATGACCGGCTTTATCCCAACGCTCTATTCGAGATTTTACGTTTTATTAATCTTACGCCGCACATGAGTGTATTTTACAGTGATGAAGTGGTCATACGAGAAGACGGGCAAACACTAGGCCAAACTTTTTTTAAACCCGGCTGGTCACCCATCTTAAACCTGCAAACCAACTACTGCGCCCACCTTTGCGCATATCGAACTAGTTTAATTCGTCAGATCGGTGGCTTTAGAGTCGGCTATGAGGGTAGCCAAGATCACGATCTGATAATGCGTGCTGCGGACGAGTCGAAAATCCCGCCAGTGCATGTGCCGTTTTGTCTTTATCAGTGGCGAGTGCATCCCCAGAGCACTGCTAGCTCAATAAATGCAAAGCCCTATGCTGCCGAAAATGGAATTAAAGCTGTAGTTGATACATGCAAAAGGCGTGGACTACCTCTGGTAGGAGCTGATTACAACTCCAAGACATTTCATTATGATCTCCAATTTCAAGTGTTAGGTCAGCCTAGGGTTTCGATTATGATCCCTACTCGAAACCAATTTGAACTCCTAAAACGATGTGTAGATTCAATTTTATTTAAGTCGTCATGGCAAAATCTAGAAATTATCGTAGTCGACAATGGAACGGACGACCGTGCGTGCCTTGATTGGCTTGACGTCATGAGTTCTCAAAAGAAGCTTAAAGTTGTGAGAGACGACCGCGGCTTTAACTTTGCTGCTCTGAATAATCTTGCTGCTAAACAGGCGAATGGTGAGTACTTAGTACTGCTTAACAATGACACAGAAGTGGTTTCTCCGTCTTGGATTGAAGATATGCTGCAGTACGCTCAGATGCAGGATGTAGGTTGTGTCGGTGCAAGGCTTTTGTACGAGGATGGAACGATTCAGCATGCCGGTGGTGTTCTTACGGGGTACAACATTGCAAATCATGCTTTTAAGAAGCTTTCAGAGACGGATCGGCGGTACATAGACGCTATCGTGACCACGAGGGAGTGTAGCTTCGTGACGGGAGCTTGCCTGATGATAAAAAGATCGAAATATCTCGCAGCAGATGGATTAAACGAGGCCTTTATTCCGAATGGTTACGGCGATGTGGATCTGTGTTTGCGGCTAACCAAAGATTATGGTTTCAAACATATTTATGCAGCTAAAGCTGTGCTTAGACACTACGAGTCAAAATCTCGAGGTAAGTCAGTAGAGACCTTTGAGCGTTTATATATGCTACAGAAGTGGGCCCAAGATTTGTGTCTCGATCCATTTTTAAATTTCAACTTGGCTCGTGACGAGTTCTTCGAATCTGATCACAACTGGCATACTACGGTGCTGAAAGATCGTCATTTTGGAACGATGCTGTCTGATACAGTTGCGGAAATCTTTAGCTAATTTCTTGATCAACCGGGCTTTAGTAGTATTAAGTCCGATGTCGCGGAAGTCTCGGGTGTTGATATCTGAGTCTGGCCAGGCTTTTAGATTTTTGTTGGTCAAAAACGATATTTATGTTGAGTGGCAAGCCGTTTTTTAGGAGATTATTACTATTATCCGGAGACCGTATCGTCATGATCCCTTCCTTTTTATCGAAATGGCGCATTTCCTACAGAAATTCGACCTCGAAACGTGACTCAAGCCTAACTAATGAGGAGCAGACGAATTGGGACGAGTTAGGATTCTTGGTGCTGCCGAGGTTTTTTACTGGGAAGCAGATTGACGATATCAATCAATATTGTGATTCGCTCTGGTCGACGGCCTCACAAAAGGCGCGGACGACAGTTGTCGATGTTTTTATTGGTACAGATAAAGAGCAACGCATCCTAATGAAAGATGCGCCTGCTGCAGCCGCAAAGAGTCCTTACAAGGTTAATGACCTCTATTTAGAGGATCAAAAAATTCGTGAATTAGTTTTGGAGGCACGCCTTGCCGGTAAGCTTAGATCGATACTGGGGGGTGATCCGATGATTTGTAATACACTAAATTTCTTGTTTGGCTCCCAGCAGCCCTTCCATACCGATAGTCTCTATATGACGCCACCGCACGATTTAAATCTTGTGGCTACATGGATTGCGTTAGAGGATTGTCACGATGATGCAGGGCCACTTCAGTACTATCCAGGAAGTCACAAAGTGCCTCCCTATCTATTCTCACATGGTCGAATGACCGCCATACCCGAGGAAATGAAGTCATATCAACAGTACATGGATTCAGAGATGAAACGACGTGGACTTAAATCAGAGCGCTTTTGCCCAAAAAAGGGAGATGTTTTCATTTGGCACAGTCAGCTATACCATGGTGGAAGCCCGATCAACAGAATGGATTTGACACGAAAAAGTCTGGTAACCCACTATTTTAGGCACGGAGATATGCCCTGCAGAGCGCGAGATATTGGCGGATATCGTTATTGGCAAGTTCGTCCGCCGCAACCTGTGCCGCTCTCTGGCCGTGATAAAATCTGAGTCCAACTAAGCAAAAAAATTTATTTATTCGAGGTGCTTGGTTTACAAATTGGCGTCTTCAAGACTAATCTTGGCATCACGAAGATCAAGTACATAGCCGTGGTGGTTGGCGCCGCGAGAACTGTTACGAAGATTCAGATATCCCACTTCGCCATAGAATAGCTCTCGCGTAATGTTTTTGTCGTGTACAGCCATGACAATTTCGTAAGGTTTTTCAGCCAGCTCTGGCAAGCCACTTGATAACGTGTAAGACATTTTGAGAGCCCCATTATTTTTGGCCTCTTTAATAGGATCTGGAAGGCCTAAATCAAGATTATTAAATCCAGTTATAATCTGGCCGTGGTGCATAAATCCAACGCCTATTGCGAGATTATCTTTCAAAAGATCTTGGCGAGTAAATCTCACGTCAAATTCGATTTTGAAAGGCTTTGCGATATCTAGCTCTCGGTGGCAGGCCTGATTATCTTGAATTATAGATGCACTAAGTTCTGCACGGGGAGCGTCCAAATCTACCGGCCCTGCTTCTGATTGCCGTTGCTTCACTAGGTCCCGCATTCTTTCGTACATAACCTCATCATGCATTGTGATGGCTTTTGAGATGGGACCGTCAAACTTGATGATTCCGCTTGAAATCAAAAGCGCACGATCACAAAACTTGGCGACAGCTTTCATATCATGGGTGACCAAAACGACCGTGGTTCCTTTCGCTCTAAGAGACTCAATTCTATACAAGCATTTTCGTGCGAAGTTCGCGTCACCTACGGCTAGAACCTCGTCGACTAATAGAATGTCGGGGTCAATTGCTGTAGCACACGCAAATCCAAGCCGTGCTACCATGCCGCTACTGTAGTTTTTTATGGGAGAATCAATGAAAGTTTCGAGGTCAGAAAATTCGATTATCGAGGGTATTTTTTCGATAATTTCCCGGCGGCTTAGACCCATCAGCATGCAAGATAGCTCGATATTCTCGCGACCTGAGAGCTCGAAATCAAATCCAGCGCCAAGCTCAATCATGGGAGCTATCCGACCCGTCGTCGTCACCGTACCTTTTTGTGGAACGATAAGGCCGGCTAGGGTTTTAAGAAGCGTTGATTTACCGCAGCCATTGTGCCCAATGAGGGCCAGTGACTCGGCTTTCCGTACCTCGAAGCTAACGTTACGTAGGGCGTCAAATCTTCTGACTGAGGATTTTCCCTCCAGACGGCGTAACAACATATCCTTAAGGCCTGAGTACCTATAGTCAGACAAACGGTACGTCACAGAGACGTTTTTGCATATTATGACGGGTTTTGGTTGTTCATTCATCTATCGTGTCTACAAATAAAAAATAATATTTTTACGGTTTAGTTTGTAAATCAGAAGCCCAAGTCCAGCGGATATTGCCGACATACACATGAGCAGTGCAAACTGGGATATCGTAACACTGTATGACCCTCCAAACATGGCGGCACGAAAGGCCTCCACATAATGGGTGAAGGGATTGAGCAGTAACAAGTCTCGGACATGATCTGGGATCGCAGAGGCATGTCGGTCATAAATAATGGGAGTGGCATAAAAAATCAAAGTTAGAAGAGGCTCTAGTACGTGAGAGACATCTCGAAACATTACGTTTAAGACACTAAGCCCTATTGATAATCCGGCTATGAATGCCAAAGTCAATATGAAAAGAACTGGTAAAAGCCAGAGTTGCTCAGGAATGGCCCGACCAGAGTATATGTAAATAGCCGTATATGGTGCGAGGGATAACGCAAAATTAGTTACGCCTAGTCCGGCTGGTACCACAGGAAAAATCCACATGGGCACCTGCACTTTTTGAAGCAGCGAACTGTTACGCACGATGGCGCTGGTACCCAGGTTTAGTGAAACAGTGACCATGTTCCAAAACAAAATCCCTGATAGCACATAGAGGTTATAGTTTTCGATGCCACGCATCAAAAAAGAAAACACCACAGATATGATAGCCATAAATAATAACGGGTTGAGCATGCTCCAAAGATAACCCAACACCGAGCCTCGGTACTTGACCTTGAGCTCTCGCCTGACCAACACGGCCACCAAGTCAAGGTATTTGACTCGGCCTGCTATGTGATCCCAGATTTGACGAAGTTGGCTCATTTAGCCGGTCCCATACTAGCTTCAAGCTGCTTCCACTGACTGCGGAGTCTTCGGTGAAAAGGCCCGAGTATTGATTTCAACAAGTTATTTGCGCGGTCAGCTAGACGATATCTCAGAGGCTTTGCAAACCAGCTAGCTCCAGTTTGAAGACCCACAAACGAATCATAGCCCAGCTGACGAAGCATCTGTCCCTGGATCAGATCACTATTTCGTTCGTATAGTATGATTTGTTCAAGGTCCTCGCAAAAGTCTTTTCTAGTTTTTGACTCGTGATGGGTGCCTTTAATTGACCCCAGGTAAAAGTTCTTATAGCCGACCCTAACGGCTTTGAGGCAGATGTCCACATCACCAAACCCATTGGGAAGCCAAGACTCCTCAAGACCGCCGAGCTCTTCCAAGACCTCGCGCCGGACCATAGCACAGGCAAAAGTCACGGCCGTCACCACGTGGTCATCGAAGACAAATTCTTCAAAACTTGTCATATGGGTGGTGCGAAACAGAGGCCCGCCTCTCATCTCCAAGCCAAATTTAATACCGCCATGCTGGATTCCGCCACCCATCGGGTAGTCAAGACGAATGCCGCAAAAACCGATTTTTGGATCATAGACGAGATTTGAAATCATGATTGAAAGCGTTTGGGGATCTGTCATTTCCACGTCATTATTCAAAAACAGCACATGGGTCGCATCACGCCCAAATCGGGTAAAAGCATCGTTATTGATCTTAGCAAAGTTAAAAGCACCTGGATGCTCGTGGAGGATATATTCATGGCGTCTTGGCCTTGCTAGCCAAGCCGTCAGCTGCTCTTTGGTCGATGGATTTAAAGAGTTATTATCAACGAGTACACACTTGACCTTAACAGATGTCTGCTCCTCAAGCCGGTTCAGACAAGACTCAGTCAGATGCCAGCCATCTTTAAACGGAACGATCGCTAAAACCTTCGCACGCAAAACGGAGTTTGGGTCAAGAAACTTAACTCTTAAGAAACGGTTACCATCTCGGTCGAGGTGACCAGCCACGTCGTTAGCCTCAAGAGATCTTTGTGCGAGATGACATCTAACGAGCTTTAAGCCCCGCTCGTGCAAATAGGGTTTGGCTGATAACGATTCGGCTGTAGAATTCGGAATTCGACGCCAATGGTAGAGGAATAACGGTATATGCCCTGCTTTGAAAGAATTCAATTCACTGACCCGCAGGAAGAAATCGTGATCTTCTACGCCGTCATACTCCGCTCGGAAGTATCGACCGTCTGGCAACTTGGATGCCGAGGCTAGGTCTGTTCTAAGAAACGTTAAATGGGCAATGTAATTACTTCTAAGCAGAGTCGAGTGGCAGAAGTCTGGCTTATAGAAAAAGTCATCAAGTGTCTTTGAGTCTTCCGACATCTTGACTTCGTTTGAATAGATAAAATTGACACTTGGATTTTGCACAATCCAGCGCGCAAACACCCCTAGAGCCTGGGGATGCAGTAAATCATCATGATCAAGAAATCCCACCCAATCTCCCGTGGCTGCAGAGATACCCACGTTTCGTGCTCCGCTAATGCCGCCATTTGTGGGAGAGGCGATGAGCTTGATTCTCGGGTCTTCGGCAGAATATGTTTTAGCTGTAGCCATGTGACTTTGATCTGGACTTTTATCATCTACGAGAATGAGTTCCCAATTTCGCCAAGTCTGAGCCTGGCAGGACCAGATCAGCTCCTCAAGCAGCCGAGGAGGGGTGTTATACATGGGGGTTACGATTGAGAACTTAAAGTCATTTGGCAGACGACTTGATTCGTTAGCTAGAGTCCTCAGCAAGTTCTCCTGTAAAACGCCCGCGATAGCCCAGGGTGTCTTGGTTATAAAGTGCTCTACTGCTTTATTTTGAGACATTGAGATTTCCATGCAATTAGTGAGCAAGACACTTACCGGCGAGCACCATGCTGCTCTAGCCAAGCAATAAACCCACCGTCTACTTGCGCAATTTTCTCCGCCGAGGGAGACGTCTTATCGACAATTCCAAGCTCCTGCTCGACTCGGTAAAGATCTGCCATCACCATCTCGCGACAAAGAGTCTCGACGGGTATCTGGGCCTTCCATCCAAGTTTCTTTTGAGCCTTGGCGGGATCACCAATCAGCAAATCCACCTCTGTTGGACGGTAGTAACCAGGATCAATTCTCGTGACGATTTTGCCAGTTTTGGTGTCCTTGGCGATTTCCGATTCCCCCTTGCCTTCAAACGTCACGTCGATGCCTGCGCACTTGAAAGCCATTTTGAGGAAATCCCTCACCGGTGTTGTCTTACCAGTGGCTAGCACGTAGTCATCACCCTCCGGCTGCTGCAGCATGCGCCACATACCTTCCACGTATTCCTTAGCGTGACCCCAGTCTCTTTTGGCATCGAGGTTTCCCATATAAAGACAATCATCCAGGCCATGCTTGATGCGCGCGACACCGCGGCTAATTTTACGCGTAACAAACGTTTCGCCTCTGAGTGGGCTTTCGTGGTTAAACAAAATCCCATTGCTGCCGTGAATGCCGTAGGCTTCACGGTAATTAACTGTGATCCAGTAGGCATATAGCTTGGCCGCTGCGTAAGGGCTTCTCGGGTAAAACGGTGTCTTCTCTGATTGAGGGACTTCTTGGACTTTGCCGTAGAGCTCAGACGTCGAGGCTTGATAGAACTTCGTCTTCTTCTCAAGACCAAGAATCCTAATGGCCTCAAGAAGCCTCAAAGCTCCCACAGCATCAGCGTTAGCCGTGTACTCAGGTGTTTCAAACGAAACTTGCACGTGGCTTTGGGCTGCTAGATTGTAGATCTCGTCAGGCTGGACTTCTTGCACGATCCGGATGAGATTTGTACTGTCGGTCATGTCCCCGTAATGCAGAAAGAACTTAGCCGCAGGGTTATGAGGATCTTGGTAAATATGATCAAGGCGCTGGGTGTTGAATGAGCTCGCGCGGCGTTTAATTCCGTGGACAATGTAGCCTTTTTTAAGCAGTAGCTCAGCTAGGTAGGCCCCATCTTGGCCTGTGATGCCGGAAATCAAAGCTTTTTTTGTCATAAAGCCCTCCACACAGTCTAGTCACTGGTTACCCTAGCCACGCAGACTCGGGTCATGTTTTTTGAGGGAGTCTATATACCACGCCACTGTGGATTTTACCCCGTCCATTAGAGGAATTTTTGGGCTCCAGCCCAGGTTTTTAAGGACTGAGATGTCCATGAGTTTTCTTGGAGTACCGTCAGGCTTGGTGCGGTCAAAGACGAGCTTGCCCTTAAATTCGACCGCCGATGCAATCAATTGAGCTAGATCGCCTATCGAAACTTCTGATCCTGAGCCCACGTTGACGTGGTAGAAGCCGTCTTTAGCCGGCGGCAGAGTCTCTAAAGTGCCTTTTTTAACCGTTTCCATAAGGTGGATGATGGCATCTGCACAGTCATCTACATGAAGGAATTCTCTAAGCGGCGTTCCACTGCCCCAGATGACTACTTCT
>JBEIGW010000045.1:0-13991 GCA_040381655.1 Deltaproteobacteria bacterium | reverse complement strand
CCCTGTTTCTCTCAAGGAGTGATTTACGATGCCGATCTCGGGATTCAACATCCACTGCCAACAGAGAGCAATCACCACCGTTGGGACAATATAAGGAAATAAAAGTATTCCGCGAAAAAAAGATACCCCGACGAGGGCTCGGTGCAGCATTAATCCGAGCCCAACGCCAAAGATCGTCTGCAGTACAACGGAGAAGAAGGTCCAGTAGACAGCGTTATAAAAGGATGACCAAAATAGCCGATCCGCAACGATAAATTCAAAGTTCGCCAGGCCAGAGAACCGGTTGGCGTCTGGCATGAGCGGATTGACATAGTAGACAGACATACGAATCGCATCGGCGACCGGATACAGCATAAAAATTATGCCAGCCAGCACAAAGGGCAAGATAAAGAGAATGCCGATCCGGTTATCCTTAATCCGCCAATGCGTCATTCGATTGTCTCCGTCTACATTACTAGAGCAATGTGCTCTTTGCGTACCGCCTCAAGCTGTTTTTGACCCCACTTGACTGCATCGGCAGGCTTCCAGTTCTCCAGCGCCACTTTCTGAACTGTCTCAGCCAGAATTGACCGGCCATGGACAATACCCGCCAGAGGATTGACGCCCTTCATCAATTCGTTGGCAGAGCTGCTTGAGTGCTTCAGAGAATCAACGTAATAAGTCATCACAGTCTTTCTCTTCGTTTCAAAAAATGGATGCTTTGAAAACTCTGGGTCAGTTAGAACGTCTTTGTATACTGGCGAAACATTCGGCACCAGTGAATGACAATAACGAATCAGCCATTTCTTACTTGTCTGGTAATACGCTAGTGCCGCTTTGACTTCTGCAACATACGGATTGTTGGACTTTGGGATGCACCATCCTTGAAAGTCGTTCCAGTTTGAACGATTTCCTGTTTTTGGATGGCGCACGTGATTAAAGGACTCGATATTTTTAAAGACCTCTTTGTTTTCATCAAACGCTCGACCATAGGGGCGGCCCCAATAGAAGGACATTGCCGCTTTTCCGGTCACGATTGAGTCAGTTACTTCCAGAAAACCTGAACTCACAGCCGCCTTCGGCATATAAGCCTGCAGCTCTTTTAGATAAGTAAGAGCTTCCACAGTCTCTGGACTGTCAAATATCACCTCAAACTTGTTAGCAGGGTCAAACATCCGCCCACCCGCAGCATGCATCAACGCTGAGAAATGGTAATCCGTACAGAGATTACGACCCAGCGCGAGTGAAATCCCGGACATATCTTTTTTCTTTTCCGAAATTGTCTTTGCTGCCCGTAATAGATCATTCCAATCCCATTTGTCCGGATCACCCAAGCCCAGTTCGTTAATCACATCGGTCCTGACAATGAGCAAGTGTGCCTGATGATGGCCTGGAACGACATACTGCTTGCCCTTCCAGGCGCCCCAATACTCCCACTTTGCGCCGTCAACTAGACGGTTTTTTCCGATTTTCGTCACCACATCATCAACCGGCTCCAATAGCCCCTGAGCCATCAGTTGCATCGCGATGGGCGATTCCACGCTGATGCAATTGGCGGGACGCCTAGCTGCGATATCCGTCATTAGCTTTACATAAACACTGTCCCACCCAAGCGTCTCAATCTGAAACTTAAGGCCGGGGGCATTTTTACTGGCCCACTCATTCATGGCGTCTGCCGCAACCGCACCGTATGGGCCCGGTTCCCCCCACACCCTGACGGTGCCGGTCTTGGTTGATTTCATCTGGGCTAATGCGGCCAGTGGTGATGTAGCTACAGCAGCGCCAGTCGACATCAGCGTTAAATCACGAACAAACTCACGTCTAGAACTATTATTTTCAGCTTGTTTTGTTTTCTTATCCACGGAACTTCTCCTTTAGTTAAGTCATGAAACAACATTAAAAACGCTAAGAACCATACCGACGACTACGCACATCCGCTGTTAACTTGTGGGCAAGCATGCCCTCGGCTTCACATATACGAGAAACAATTGGTGCAGGTTTTGAACTCGCTTTAGCGGTCATCTTTTGATAGGTGACCGTCTTAATAAATTTTCCAACCCAGAGCCCTCCTGTGTAACGCGCTGCGCCAGACGTTGGAAGGGTGTGATTAGTCCCCACGCCTTTATCGCCATACGCGACCGTGCTTTCTTCGCCGATAAATAGACTTCCGTAGTTTTTTAGCTTAGAAAGGTAATAGTTGTCTCTCTTGGTCATGACTTCGAGATGCTCGGGGGCGTATTCGTCACTCACCTGAATTGCCTCGTCATCAGAGCTCACCACCACAATTTCACCGTGATCCCTCCACGAAAGAGAGGCAATACTGGCTGTTGGTAGAGTCTTTAACTGAGCCTCGACTTCTTTTAAAACGGCCTGCCCCAACGTTTCCGATGTGGTTACCAGCCAGGCGGGACTGTCCGGGCCGTGCTCTGCTTGACCCAATAGATCCGTGGCTACCAAAGCAGGATCCGCAGCCTCATCCGCAATCACTAAAACCTCAGTAGGGCCGGCCAGCAGGTCAATTCCTACGGTTCCGAATAGCTGCCGTTTAGCCTCTGCAACAAAAGAATTTCCGGCGCCTGTCACCATGTCCACGGGCCTCATACCAACGCATCCGTAGGCCATCGATGCAAAGGCCTGCACCCCGCCCAAATGATAGATGTCGTCCGCGCCTGCGTTATGTAATGCGTATAACGTATGGGGGTACATACCACTAGAGTCGCGGGGGGGGGCGCAGGCCGTGATGTGTTCGACACCCGCCATACGAGCGGTGCTAACGCTCATAATCGCCGATGAAATGAGGGGATATTTCCCACCCGGAACATAGCAGCCGACCCGTGAAATTGGAATATTTTTTTGTCCGAGAATTACTCCGGGAGATATCTCAGACTCAAACTCATGGAGACTCTCAAGCTGCCGCTTCGAGAACTCAATAACCTGCTTTTTACAATAGTCAAAATCCTGTTTAAAGGATTCAGGAAGTGACCGGCTCACCTTGCTAATTTCGTCGGGAGTTACTTGAAAAGACTCTCTGGTCCACTTATCCAGATTTTTTGCATACGCCAATACGGCCTCGTCTTTTTTTTCTTTGATTTCGTCGAGCATCCCGCGGACAGTATTTTCTAGATTCCGCTTGTCTTGCGGTGCCTTTGGAATTGCTTTTTTAATGTATTGACGCATTGTCAGGGGCCTCGCTTTCATTTGTCTGAATGTTGCTGTGCAGTTGGGTTTTATGGAAACCGGTTTCCATAATGCGCTACTTTTTGTGAAAATCAAGCGGCAGCGCAAAATATTGATGGGTAAGTTGCTAAAGGTTTTCATGCTGCAGCGCGGGGAGTTATTCGAAAGATCCAAACTTAATGGGGGTTGATCTCTTTATCGCTGCGGCTTGAACTGAACCAGTAGGTTTTTGCTGGTTGAGGAGCGGTAGCGGAATCCCAGTCCCCCGACTCATGGGACATTACAAAGATGCCACGCCAAACCAGACCCTGACGTGGCAGCGTCGGGTTACACGACACTGCCAGACCAGGCCCTGATGCGGCGCTAGTAACTGCGGGAGCTTGACGTGGGATGCCCTTGGCCTTCAATAATTAACCGCTTAGTCCCTGGCCAATCTGGGCTTGGCGCTATTCATGATTGGCGCAGCTATGACCTATGAGATACATGCTGAGATTGTGATTACTTTTGTCTCAAGCGCCACTCTAGTTGGCCAGACAACCAAACCCATGGCGTGAATGTATCGGCCGTTGGCGTATCAGTGGCGTGTGTCGTATTGCTCTGTGAGAGTTGCAATTTCACGCAAAACCCGCAAAAGCGCCACCTTGAAGAGCCTGAAATTAAGTATTACCCCTGATACATTTAATGCGTTATATGCAATACAAAACTTATTTAAACTGTTAATTGTTGCATTGTGTGGGAATTACTAATAAATTCGTCTCTGAAACTTTTATTAGGACGAACGACTCGGGATGCTTAAAACTTTCAAAACCTCAGCCATGGCTTATCAGGGATACAACAAGCGAAGAAAAAATGTACCGGATAAGTTGATCACAGACTCGTCTTTTGGAACGCCTCTTGCAGAGTTTATGAGAGGCTTTTGGCAACCTGTCACATTAGCGGAGCAGGTAAGTCGAGTTCCTAAAAAAATAAAAATTTTTGGTGAAGACCTAGTAGTTTTCAGGGACGGTCTTGATCGGGTAGGTCTGATGCAACTCCACTGCGCTCATCGCGGAGCGTCACTCGAATTTGGAATCACACAGGAACGAGGAATTAGATGCTGTTATCACGGAATCCAATTTGATGTGACGGGTGAAGTCTTAGATATTCCCTCGGAAAAAGATCGAGGAGCTCGTCTAGCCACAAAAATATGTCAGCCCGCCTACCCAACGATCGAGAGAGATGGACTAATTTTCGCTTTTTTTGGTGATCCGCAAGAAGTGCCAGCCTTTGAGGAATGGGATGCTTTTTCAAAGGATGACGGGGTTACTCTCGTGCCGTTTACGAATGTGTTCCCTTGTAACTGGTTGCAGGTGCTCGAGAACATCGCTGACCAAATTCACACTGCAACCCTACACCAACCCAGGAATCTGTACGACGGCGAGGTTCCTTCCGATCTAAATTTTGACGAGTTTACCTTACCAGCTTTTGGAGCAATACCTGAACTAAGCTATCACACAGTTAGGGAAGACTCCGCGATGGCGTTTGTTGCGGGACGCCGAATGAATGCGGGTCTTGTGTGGTGGAGAATAAATGAGTGCGTATTACCCAACCTTAGCCATCACGCATACCTGTTCGAGAAAGGTGACAAACGACGACTCTTTCACAGAGTGCATATGTCTCGATGGTATGTTCCCGTTGACAATGAAAACTCAATCATCTTTGGTTGGCGGATGTTTGGAGAAGGCATAGACCCCGAAAATAAAGGCGACGTCTCAAAGCTCGGAGATGATTCGATAGACTTTTTGGGCGGTCAAGTGGGCGGTCGGTCGTATCAGGATCGGCAGAGGTTGCCCGGTGACTTTGAGGCTATTACAAGTCAGGGCGCAGTGGCTTCTCATACTGATGAAAATCCTTTAACGGGCGACATCGGAGTTTACGCTTTTAGAAAGATTTTACGTGCAGCTCTTAGTGGAGAAAACCCAAGGGTGCAGCCAAGTCTAATGCATAAAGAACCCGAAAAATTCTTCAGCACTTACACACAAAACACTCTGCTGAACATTCCATGCGGCGACACAGAAAAAGAAGATGCTGACCGAATCGGAAAAATCGGGAAAAAAATTATTGCATTGATGGACGAGGCTCAGTCCACAGGCGAGCAGCGTGCGACGCGTGTTGTATCGGGACTCGAGAAGTTGGAGGAAGATTTTCGTGTGGAAGCCAGAACGTGAGAGCCGAGATAGTTTCGCATTTACCTATCGCCGAGGACGTAGTCGAAATCCGGCTAGCTCCAGTAAGGGGCGAGGAGTTACCTCGGTACACGGCAGGAGCTCATCTCGACATTATGCTTCCCGGTCATGGTCCGAGACAATACAGCCTGTGCGGTGATGGTGAAAACTATGTATTTTGCGTTCAGCGAGAGCAAAACGGTCGTGGCGGATCAAAGTATCTGCATGAGCACTCAAAAATCGGAGATGTGCTCGAAATTTCTAGGCCGAGAAATAGTTTTCCATTAGTAACGGATTCAGCATTACTGCTCATTGCCGGAGGCATCGGCATAACACCATTTTTTTCGATGCTACACGACATTGTAAGGCAGGGTCGAGATTTCTCCCTCTTGTACTTTGTTCGCTCTCCCGCTCGAGTTGTATACCAATCTATAGTCCAAGCGCTTGTTCAGGAAGGACGGTGCAAACTAGGCATTGGCCTCGATTCTGAATTTACGGCCGAACTAGTTTCTGAGCAAATTGGCTCTCTCTCCAATGGAACGCATGTTTATGTTTGCGGGCCAGCGGGTTTAAATCGTCTTGTTGAGGAGACATGCGCGACCCGCCCAGATCTCTGCTTTCATAGCGAATCCTTCAACCCGCAAAGCGTCTCTCTAAGCGACGATCCAGAGAGAACTTTTCATGTTGTCCTAAAAAAATCAGGGAAAAAGATACTTGTTGATTCGACAATGAGCATTTTAGAGGCGCTTAGACGTGCTGACATTGACGTCCCGTCGTCCTGTGAATCTGGACTATGTGGAACATGCAGAGTGGACTATACGTCGGGTGCGGTCGATCATCGTGACCTTGTACTGTCTCGAGATGAAAAAAACGTTTCGTTAATGGCTTGTTGTTCTAGAGCTTTTTCAGAAGAAATTGAACTTAACCTTTAAGGATTTGAAATGCAGAAAGTTTCTGGTAGTGAGGCACTTGTTGAGGCTCTGAGAATTGAAGGTGTTGACAATATCTGCGGAATAGTAGGGTCGGCGTTTATGGATCCACTCGATCTATTCCCTGCGGCGGGTATTCGATTTATCCAAGTTCGCCATGAACAGAGCGCTGCGTTGATGGCAGAAGGCTTTTCTCGAGCCACAGGTCGGCCGGGCGTTTGTATTGGCCAAAACGGTCCAGGCATCACGAACCTCGTTACAGGGGTAGCTAGCGCTTATCTAAACCATTCACCCCTTGTTGTTTTGACTCCCGCTGCTTTAAGCACTGTGGAGGGTACGGGTGCCTTTCAGGAGGTGGATCAAATCCGGATGCTTGCACCAATTACCGTATGGCAAGGTAAGGTGAATCGTCCTGAGCGAATGGCAGAGATGATTCGAGGAGCTTTCCGGGCAGCCATCGCCTTAAGAGGCCCAGCACAGGTGGAAATTCCGCGAGACATGTACTACGCCGAGTTTGATTTGGCCACTCTGACTCCAGATCGGTACCGAACCAATGGAATTCACGGAGGTGCCACAACGGAGAGCATTTCACAGGCGGTTAAGTTGATTCGATCCGCAGAGAATCCAACAATTGTGTGTGGTCTTGGCGTGAGCGATCGAGGTGCCTTTGAAGAAGTTCGTGCCCTCGCTGGAAAATTATCTGCGCCTGTCACCACTGTATATCTGCACAACGATTGCTTTGACAATAATGATCCTCTGTACGCCGGAGCACTCGGATACCAAGGGTCAGAGGCTGCCATGCGCCTGCTTTCAAAGTCGGATTTGATTATCGCCCTGGGAACGCGTCTCAACTCTTTTGGAACCACCCCTCAATATGGATTTGATTTTTTCCCAAAAACCGCAAAATTGATCCATAACAGCATTAATCCGCTTGATCTTGGCTCATTACGGCCTCTGGATTGTGCTCTCTTGGGCGATTGCAAGGAGGTGGCAGGACAGCTTGTCCATGCACTAGCTAATTTTGTGGCGAAACAGTCCAAGTCAGACGTCGAAAAGAGGGTACAGGAGGAAAAATGTGCTTGGAATACCAAACTTCAGACACTTTCGCTGGTTTCTCGTGAATCGAATGAACCAATGACTCCGCGGAGGGCTTTGTATGAGGTGGCAAAAGTAACTCCTAAAGACACGTTAGTCGTGGCAGATGTGGGAAATATCTCTGGCGCTGCTAACGCATATTTTTCTAGTTTCACGAATCCTAGATCGTGGTTTGCAGCAGGTAGTCTTGGTGGGATTGGTGTCGGTTTCCCCACCGGGTTGGGAGTTAAGCTAGGTCGCCCTAAAGAAAATGTTTTGACTCTTGTTGGCGATGGGGCATGGAGCATGTCGATGCAGGAAGTAATGACTGCCGTTCGTGAAAAACTGAATCTGGTCACAGTGATTTTTGATAATAAGGTTTACGGTGCCGAGCGAAGAAATCAGTTTGATTTTTTCAAAGAGCGGTACTTCTATACAGACTTGGAAAATCCAAGTTTTTCGGATATCGCACAAAAGATGGGCGCCAATGGTGTTTCGATAACAGACCCTTCTGAAATTGCGCCTGCGCTCGAAAAAGCCTTTTCCTTAAATATTCCCTCTGTAATTGAGATTCATACTGATCCAAAATTACTGAATGAACCGTATCGAAGAGATGCTTTAAAACCGCCCATGAGGTTCATGGATAAGTACAAATAGACTAATTAACAAGGAGACGAAAATGAAGACAAATAGTACAAGACGAACCCTAATTAAAGGGGCTGTTGGGCTGAGTGGAGTCGCGCTTGGAGCCACTAATTCAGGAGCGCTTTTTGCGCAGAATTTACCAACTCTATCTGATTGGGGCTGGCCAAAAAAGTACGAACGCATTTCCGATAAATCAATCGCATGGCTCAAATCTAAAGGCTGGTGGCCGTTGCGTGTTGCATGGAATCCTACCTGGTCTGATGGTAATGCGACTCTCTTTGCAATGAGACAGAACGATCTCCTGGGCAAGCGAGGTTTATCTTCTGAGTTCGTTCCGTTGCTGACAGCAGGACTTATGAATGAGGCTTATATTCCAGGCAACGTACAGGTCGCTCAGGCGGGATCGCTTGGGTTGCTGCGTCTTGTGGATCTAAAAGTACCTACGATCGCTGTCGCGGCATATCCCGCCCAGAGACAAGCATTCCTTGTGCCCAATGACTCTCCTTTAAAGAACGGTCTACAAGATCTTAAGGGACAAAAAGTTCTGAAACGCCCGGCTGTGGTGGGGGTAACAGTTGGCAGTACGAACCACCTTGGTTTGTTGATAGCAGCTAAGACTCTCGGACTTGAAGACGGCAAGGACTTCATTATTAAAAACATGGGACCCGCTGACATTATTTTGATGCCACAAGGTATTGATGTAGTCGGAATTTGGGAGCCTAACGTTTTGCTTATGGTTGAAGTCCGAAAAAATGCTCGGATTCTCGAGCTGATTGATCGTTATGAAGTTTTCAATGGTTATAGCTATATGAGAGGCGAGTTGGAAGCAAACGCTCCGGATGTCGTTCAAGCTTATTGCGACGCTTTCTTAGAGGCGAAACTTATCGTCAGGCACGATCCTGAGCGTCTGATTGCGGATTTCACCAAGGATGTGAGCCAACGCGGACGCGACGAGACGCTCATCCGTCGGGACATTCTCATTCACGTCGTCGATCCAAAGCCCACGCTAAATTACGTTTTTGAAAACACCAAGGGGTTTTTTAGCGATCTAGAGATTTTTCAAGCTGGAATAATGCAGGATGCGGGCGTTCTAAAACGACGATATTCCATTGACGAACTAAAAAGCGTTTTGCGTCCGGGCTATCTTGGAAAGTCTTTCCAAAAATTAAATTGGAAGATCCCTGACCAACCGGTGTTTATCCCAGCGGGATGGAAGGGGGAGATTGGCAAGCCTCCATATCCAGATTATGGTTTGATGCTGATGGGCAAACAAGACTTCCCAGGGAAAGGGGATCTTACTGGTCCTTGGTCATTTAAAGGTCGAAAGTACTGAATATAAACGGTCCCGGGGTATAGCCCCGGGACGTCTAAGGACGACTTTAAATGAAATTAGGTGACCTTTTCTTAAAATCTATTCAGGTATTAAACAGCTATAGCCCATTAATAATAGCAGTCGCTATATGGGAGCTTTATGTTTTTGCAAATCCTGATATTTCTATTTTCTTGCCGGGCCCGTCTGAAATCATCATGACTTTTGGCGCGCTTCTGTTGGACGGTACGCTAGGGTCAGATGTCTATGCAAGTATGAGGCGTGTATTGAGTGCCATAGCTTTCGCTTCCCTCATCGGGTATCCGCTCGGTCTAGTGATGGGGATGAATAATTTTGTTCGATGGTTTTTCGAGCCGCTTATCGGCTTCCTTAGACCCATCCCCCCACTCGCTTGGATTCCCTTGAGTATTGTTTGGTTCGGAATATCTGAGACCCAAAATATCTTCATTATATTTCTTGGAGCTCTATTTCCCATTCTTTTGAACACTTACGAAGGCGCAAAATCGGTCAATCAGATCTATATTCGCGCCGCGCAAAATTTAGGCGCCACGAAGTTTTCGATGTTCTATCGCATTATCCTACCGTCGTCGCTCCCCTCAATGTTCGTAGGCCTGCGGGTCGGGGGTGGGGTCGCTTGGATGGCCCTCGTGGCAGGAGAATTGGTCGCTGCAAGTTCCGGTCTAGGAAACTTAATAAGTCAGGGACGTCTCTTGTTTAAAAGTGACCAGATCATTGTTGGTATGGTCACGATCGGCCTGATTGGAATTTTTCTCGATACGGGCGTCCAAGTCTTGCAGAAGTTGCTTCTACGATGGAAAGACACAAGATGAATTTCGGTGAAAGCCGAGTTGTTTCGGCGACGAAGATTTTCCGCGATGGTAAAACACTGGTTCATGCGCTGGACAACGTTAGCCTGTCATTTTCGGCGAGTGATTTCGTTTGCTTGGTTGGTCCGAGTGGTTGTGGGAAATCAACACTGCTCAATGTATTAGCCGGTTTCGAAACTCTCGATAGCGGTGAGGTCAATGCATTTGGTACCCAGATAAGCGGTCCTTCGATAGAGCGGACGATGGTTTTTCAGGAATATGCACTATTCCCTTGGATGACCGTGAGGCAAAATATCGGATACGGTCTTTTGCACCAAAAAGAAATTAGCTCCTCAGAGAGAGAAATAATCGTTGACTATTATCTTAAACTTATTGAATTAGAGGCGTTCGGTGCCAAGTATCCGCACCAGCTTTCAGGTGGAATGCGTCAAAGAGTCGCGATAGCTAGAGCTCTGGCAGTAAAGCCCAAGCTGTTGCTTATGGACGAGCCATTTGCCGCCCTTGATTCGTTCACTCGCGAGAAAATGCAAGATGAGCTATTGAGAATACTAAAGCAAGAGAAAACGGCTGTTGTTTTTGTTACTCACAGCATTGAGGAAGCGCTGAAGCTCGCTGACTTAATCGTCGTTATGTCTCCAAGACCGGGGAGAGTTGTACGGGAGATTAGGCTCACGACACCAAAGCCTAGAGATCTCTCTGAAAGCCTTTTAGTCGAACACGCAAAAGAAATTCGCCAGCTTTTACACGAACAGCCAGGGCCTGTGAATGGCCGCTAAATGGAGATATGACGTAGTCGTAGTTGGTGCTGGTTCAGCGGGATGTGTAACTGCCAGTAGACTCTCCTCATCAAATCTGAAAGTCGCTCTACTTGAAGCCGGGCCTTCAGATTTAAGCTTCTGGCAAAGGCTTCCTCTTGGGGTCGGAAAAGCGCTACAGGATAATCGGCGGCTTTGGTCTGATGTCTGTGAGCCCTCCTCAGCCACTGATGGCCGCAGCATTCAATGGCACAGTGGCCGGGGGATTGGTGGGTCAAGTGCGGTAAACGGGATGCTTGCAGTTCGGGGTGATCCGGCTCTTTATGATCGTCTCTCAGCCGACGGTGTTCAAAACTGGGGCTACTCCGATTGCCTGCCTTTTTTCAAAAAGATCGAGAAAGTGGGGTTTTCTAATTCAGAGGCTCGAGGTCAAAGCGGACCAATTCACATTTCAAGGGTTTCACACTCTCCTTACAGTGAAGCTTTTCATGAAGCTTTTTCAGGTCTTGGCATTCCTTCTCTTTCCGATTACAACGCAGACTTTCAGACGGGTGTCTATCAGTTGCAGCTGACGACAACGAGATATTTTCGATCTGATGCCTCGGGGTATTTCAGTCTTCCCGGCTGCGCCACCAATCTTGATACTTTTTTTGGAGTAGAAGCGCATAAGTTGCACTTTGAGGGGGAGGATGCTGTTGCCGTGGAGGCGACCCGACAAGGACAAAAGGAGATGTTTTATGCAGACAGAATTATTCTTTGTCTAGGTTCAGTGAGAACTCCTCGGCTGCTTGAGCTTTCAGGCATTGGCGATCCTAAGATATTAGAGAAAGCTGGGATAAAGCCTTGGTGTCCGCTTGAAAATGTAGGAAAGAATCTTCGAGACCATCTAATGGTCCGACAGACTTTCAAGTCGAAGATTGGAGGAACGGTTAATAGTTTCTTCTTGTCGAACTTTTTTACTGCTGATCAAGTCGTCCGATATGCTTTTGGGCAACCAAGCTTACTGGCGACCCCCTCTCTTGTTTCGACCGCCTTTGTCGGAATTCCCAAAAGTGAAGAACAGATAAAGTTTCGAATTCAACTTGGCTTGGTAGCGGCAGAGGGAAGGCTATCTTCGAGCCTTAAAACAGGAATCGATCCTTTTCCTGGTTTTCATATTGGCGTTTACGACATTTCCCCTTATTCGGTAGGAGAAACTCATATTTGCAGTAGCGATTCAGCGAGACCCTCAAAAGTCGTTCCGCGATATTTAGAGGATAACCGTGATCGTTCGTCTTTAGCCAACGCCTTTCAATACATTAACTTTCTTACTCAAGAGCCTTGCTTTAGAAAAATTATTGCAGCTAAAACTCGGCCGAACTCAGAATTACTGACTTCAAAAGACTTACATCGATACTTTTCAGAGAGCGCGCATACTTGTTGGCATCCTGTAGGAACTTGTCGGATGGGGGCTGACTCAGCAACATCAGTTACGGATTCTGAAGGAAGAGTTCACGGTCTAAAAAATCTCTACATTTTTGACGCATCTATTTTTCCACAGCATACGAGTAGCAACACAAATTTACCTGTGCTTATGGCGGCAGAGAAACTTGCTAACCAATTTCTGAGAAGTCGTTAAACCGCAAATAAGTTTTCGAAGCTAGCCATAGCTGGATTCGAAAGTTCGAATAACGAAGAATGTTTGGCAAGAGATTCTCCAAGACTACTGAGACCCTTAGCGCAAAGCTGGGATGATCTTCCAGAAATAAAGAAACAGCCGACGATCCGAGATCGGAATTTTACGGGGCTCGCGACTACTGAAAAGCCTTCGACATAGTCATCTTTGCATGCCACATACCTATCTTTATCGATTTGCGCTATCTCTTTTAGTATATCTTTATGCGTGGTTGTAGTTCTTGAAGTGTAGGCGTGCAAGGGCTCTGGTCCCAGCAGGTCCAATCGTTGTTGTTCGGGTAAGGAGGCGAGGAGAAGCCTTCCGGATCCAGAAGCGTGAATTGGAGATTTTAGTATCGTGTCATATTGGGACGTAAGTGGGTCTGAGCCCGTGGCAAGGGCATACAGAACGCGGTCCAGTCCGTAGAAAATAACGAATCCTGCGGTGAGAGACCATTCGTTACGAAGCTGCAAGACTTGTGACCAAATTTTTTCCGCTGACGCGTTGATTGGATGAAAAAGTGGTACCGGGAAGAGTAAGCTGGCGCTCGGATAAAAGGTTCTTAAAGTAGAATCTTTTTTTAAGAATCCATCATTCACCAAGCCGTTAAGAATACGATTAACAGTGCTTGGTTCAAGTTGAAGAGCCGTAGCGATGCTTTGAGTCGTAGCCGGCCTTGGAGAACTGATGAGACAGCCAAGAATTTTTGAAATTTTTTGTTTTTGATTTCGTGCCATTTTTTGAGGGTACCAAGCGAATTAAGTGAGCTGTTCGTTTTTTAGAATCCCCTTTATTTTTACTTGAAAGCGAAAGGAGGAGTTGTGCTCCTTTTATGTCTAGCTACAACCTAGAAGAAGCTACGAGCGGCCAAAAGTATCGCTGTTATTTTAACGGAATTTTCATGATGTCACCGTGAGTAACTAGACAATCTAATGTCTCGTTTGTGAGTTGCATGTTCGCATTTCGAGCTTTGGCTTAATTTGGGTCTGAATGTAAAGGCTAGATCTTTGATTTATTGGTTCCTCAAATTAGTAGAACCAACGACCTACGGATTAGAAGTTCGGTTCTTTACTTACTGCACTCTTAATGAATAGAATCAAGTTTTACACCGAATTCCTTGATGCCCTGCGTGTGGCGCCCCGCTGGTGATGGCTACCTAAGCAATGACAGGCACACCTCCGCAGGCCTAAGACCGGCATCCCTAACCCCACGCCAAACCAGACCCTGACTCGGCAGCGTCGGGTTACACGACACTGCCAGACCAGGCCCTGATGCGGCAGTGTCGGGTTTTTTCTGGAACGGGGGTGCGGTGCCAGCCTGGGGTCGATGACCAAACCAAACATTTTCCGAGGGCTTGCGCCTGACACTGTGCTACTTCTTTGCTACTGGTGGTTTTTTGCGGGCGTAAGTCATTGAT
>JBEIGW010000044.1:0-14169 GCA_040381655.1 Deltaproteobacteria bacterium | reverse complement strand
GTATCTGGAAGAAAAGGTCTTCAATTCCATTAGCGTATCCCCCAGCGAGATCGCCTCTTATTACCGAACTCACGAAAAGGAGTTCAAAAAGCCACTTCGCGTGACCTTGCGCCAGATTGTGGTCGCTGACGAGAGCCTAGCGCAGCGGATCAGAAAGGAAGTTAAGCCAAGTAATTTCAGCGAGTTGTCCAGGAAATACTCCATAACGCCGGAGGCCAGCAAGGGGGGCCTGATTGGCCCATTTTCCAAGGAGCAACTGCCGACGCTTTTTGATATCGTCTTTTCCATGGGCCTAAGCGAGATCAGTGGTATTGTAAAGTCCGAGTTTGGTTACCACATTATTATGCCCGTGGAACGACATCCCGCTAAAACGCTCACTTTGGCGGAAGCCTCAAGGCAAATTCGGGAAGAATTCCAAAGGACCAAGCGGCTAGAAGCATACCAGAAGTGGCTCAGCGGTGCCATGAATGAAATACCAGTGACAGAAACGCCATCGGGGATATGACAAATGAGAAAGATCACTCAGACAATCGTTTTCGCAATAATCACGGCAACGCTTCAGGTCTCAACGCAGTATTCCGTCTGTGTGGCAAGCAACGACGAAGTACTTGTCGACCGAGTATTAGCGGTTGTTAATGGGCGGCCCATATTTTTTAGTGATATCCGGCGGAAACTTCAAGTGGGTCCTCTTGTTGTTGTTAGCGAGTATCCAGCGACTAAAGATGCCAATTCCCAAACTCGAGCGTTAAATGACGCCATCAATCTTGAACTGATTTTAGGCGCTGCGAAAGATCTCGACATAGATATCTCTGACGAAGAATTAACTCAAGAAATGGATCGGCATTTAAGCGAACAAAAAATATCGAAAGATAAATTAGGCGAACTTTTGAAGAACGAGGGTGAGACTCTAGAAAATTATAGGCGAGATTTTCGCAATCAATTAGTGCTGAGAAATTTTCAGCGCCGCATTATCGCGCCGTCGATCAAAGTGACAGATAAGGATATTGAAACCTATTATCTTTCACAGTCCGGAGAATCGGCGAATGATCTCGTTGAAGTTAGCATTCGGCAAATTTTGATTAAAATCGAGCCCAATATGAACAAAGAACTATCGGCCGCCAAGCGCGAACTTGCCAACGACATCTTCAAGAAGCTTAAGGCTGGGCTCGATTTTTCGGATGCGATAGGACTTTATAGTGATGAACCGGGCGCAAAAAAATCAGATCAAAAACCAATCGTTGTGAAACTAAAGGATCTTTCTCCCGCCTTAAAATCGAGCATAGAACCTCTTAAACCGGGAGAGGTAACTCAGCCTATTTCTACACCAAGAGGCTTGGTTATTTTCCAACTTGTAGAACGCAAACTCGGCGAAAACCGCGAGTTCACGGCTCAAAAAGACAGATTGCTTCAAGAACTACGTATGCTTGAGCTGGTCAATCAGACCGGAAAATGGCTTGCGGAGCAACATCAGCGCGTCACTGTTAAGCGCATGGATGAATGATCACGTCGTTAATCGCGCCGAGAGCGCCAGGCCTGCACCATCACAACTGCAAAAATGAAGAAATCGGCAAACCAACCAGCTATAAACGGAGGGATGGTACCTCTTTTGCCAAGGGCTTTGAATGCATTCAGAACAAACCAGTAACTAATGCCAATTAAGAAGGCTGTTAACACACTTCGCGCTGTTTCCGTCGTTCTTTCTGATCTATAGCCAAATTTTAGTCCAATTAGACTCACCACAAATGCTGCCAACGGATATGCCAACTTAACCTGAAGATCAACTTGATACGCGAGCGTGTCTGAGCCGCTTTTTTCACCGCGGCTTATTACATCTCTCAGCTCCTTCACGCTCATTTCCTCAGGCGTTCGCCGATCTCGCATCAATTTTTTAGGATCAACAGTCAGATGGAGCGTCATCGACTTACGTCGCTCCGAAAAATCAATGGCGCCATTATCCGCAAAATAAGTGATCAAGATATCGTCGGCGTCCCAGACATCTGACTCGGGAGAGTATTTTGCAGAAGACGCTTCAATAATCCGGTCCGGCTGAAAGCTACTTTTCACATCGACGATATTTAGGCCGATGATTCTCTGGGATGGAATATCATAGTCCTTGAAGCTAACCAAAAGGTTACCCCGCCTCTGCCACCTTGTGTGACTTGCCACCTCAGCAGCCTGCCCTCCTTCAATCTGAACATCTTGGACATAGTGCAACTTGTGAGCAGTCTTCGGAATAACTTTTTCATTAATAAGATATGCCGCGATACTCAAAAGGATTCCGCCAACTGCTAAAGGTAAGCCGATTTTAAATGGACCCATACCAGCGGCGCGCATGGCTGTGATTTCGTTAGTGCGGCTCAGTAGAACCATGGTAATCACGCTTGCTAGTAGAGAGGCTATTGGTAATGCCTGGCTGATGTGCGTTGGCAACTGATAGAGATACATTTGGAGAATCAGGTCGGTCGATGGCTTATACTGCGCAAAATATTTTGTCGTCTTATGAATAAAGTCAAACAAGACGAAAAGAAACATGCACAGAACAAGGGTGCCGATGACATACTTTATAAAGTCCCTAAAAATGTAGAGAAAAAGACGCATTCCCTCGCATCATCCCCCACGGACTGCATTGGCTACCAGGTAAACATGACCTCTTTCACTGTTTTTCACTTCGCCATGGACGTATAGTGATTTGCCGGTACGCGGAGGTGACTTATTACTGTCGGCACTTATACGAGTGAGATCGATCAACATGCGGGCGCTATTGTCACTGACCACAACGTAAGTACCACCGATCCCAGACAGCTCGACACGACCTTTTACAAGCACATCACGATTAATCAAACCTGCCCCTGCCAGATGGACGCCGCGCATCTCTTCTAACGGCACAGAATCAAAAATCATCATCCCAGCGTTCATGAACGTCCAAAGATCAATACTTTCGCGAATAGTACGCGTACGCCCGCCTTCAGAGCGACTGCACGAAAAACTTAAAAGCATGACTACCAGCAAGCTAAAAGCTGAGATCACCTGTCGCTGCGTCATGAACAACCCCCTGTAGACGTTCATCCCATCCTTTACACCCGAGCTAAATTCTAGCATCAATTCAGGGGCTACTCATATCGTTATGAGGCTGCTAGAAGCGTTCGCGCGCAAAAAAGCCGGGTTCGGAGCGTTACCCCAACCCGGCGTTCGATATTTCATTATCTTATTTTATGAAGCCAAAAATTCTAACCCTTAGCAGGGTAATCTCGCTTACTTACCGTCACCCTTTGGGGCGAAATCAACAAACTCAATCGTTGCTAAGTCGGCAGAATCACCTACGCGAAATCCTCTTTTGAGAATCCTCGTGTAACCACCGTTACGCTCTTTGAATCTGCTTGCAAGACCAGAAAAGACCTTTGCTACGGCATCATCGTCAAAGAAGAAACTAGCCGCTTGACGACGAGCATGGAGATCTCCACGCTTACCCAAGGTGATCATCTTCTCCACAAGTGAACGAACTTCTTTAGCCTTTTGAAGCGTTGTATCAATACGCTCATGCAGCACAAGGGATGTCGCCATGTTGCGAAGCATCGCCTTTCTGTGAGCCGACTTCCGGCCAAGTTTACGGTATCCATTTAAGTGTCTCATGACAGTCCCCGTTCCAATCGAATCTCAAGCGATATTAGTCGTTATGCTGATGTCCATCCCGGCTACGTAAAGTGCTAGGATCAAAACCGTCAATTTTCATGCCAAGAGAAAGACCCATCTCTGCTAGCAGATCCTTGATCTCGTTCAAAGACTTACGTCCGAAGTTCTTTGTCTTGAGCATTTCAGCTTCAGTCCTGGTGACCAATTCACCAATGAACTTAATATTGGCATTCTCCAGGCAGTTTGCAGCTCGAACGCTAAGCTCGAGAGTGCTAACTTCCTTATAAAGATTATCATTCATCGCAACAGCTGCTGGAGCTGCGGCGGCCGCACGAGCGGCATTGTCTTCTTCAACCTCGTCAAAATTGACGAAAATTGTGAGCTGTTCTTTTAGGATCTTGGCAGCATAGGCGAGAGCATCATCCGGGCGCTCTGCACCGTTTGTCCAGACTTCCAAAGTCAATTTGTCATAGTCAGTCATCTGACCTACACGTGCATTCGATACACTGTAAGACACGCGACGAACTGGAGCAAAAATCGAATCGATCGCAATCATACCAACTGGTAGGTCTTCTGAACGATTAGCGTCAGCCGAGACATAACCACGACCCAAACGAACAACCATTTCCATGTCTAGCTTGCCGTCAGCGTCAAGGTGCGCGATCACTTGTTCCGGATTCAAAATCTCAACATCGCCATTCGTTTCAATCTGACCGGCCTTGATGAGACCTTCGCCACTCGCCTTTAGCTTAACAGTTGCATCACCGTTACCGCGGTAGCGCATGTTGACCTGTTTAAGATTCAAAATCAAATCTGTGACGTCTTCTTTTACACCGGGAATCGTTGAGAATTCATGGTCAACACCAACGATACGAACCGCTACAATCGCGGCACCGTTCAGGCTCGACAATAGAACGCGGCGAAGAGAGTTGCCAAGCGTAAGGCCGTAACCGCGCTCAAGTGGCTTAGCGACAAACTTGCCGTACGTCTCGGAGCACGCCTCAGTCTCTAGGTTTTTGGGAGTAATAAGATCTTGCCAATTGCGATGCATTGTTCAATCTCCGTCTCTAAAAGTCCACGCGCCACCTGATTCAGGCAGCCCGTTTATTATTTGTTGTACAACTCGACGATCATGCGCTCTTTAACGTTGAGATGAATATCTTCTCTCGTCGGAGCAGCAGTCACTTTGCCCGTGAAGCCCTTGTGATCAACGTCAACCCACTGAATGGCGGCACGCTTGGAGAACAAATCCGCCGCAAGCGGGAAAACCGGCATAGTGCGGCTCTTCTCAGCGACTGCGATAACATCACCCACTGCAAGACGTGCACTTGGAATATTCACGCGCTTACCGTTTACTAAAATGTGGTTGTGCCGGACGATTTGACGAGCTTCAGTTCTGCTTCGCGCAAAACCCATGCGGTAAACAACATTGTCGAGACGTTGCTCTAGACTGCGGAAAAAATTATCCGAAGTCACGCCTTTGGTCGCAGATGCACCGTCAAATGCCAAACGCATAGACTTCTCAGTTAAACCATACACGCGGCGTACTTTTTGCTTCTCACGAAGTTGCTGACCATACTCGGAAAGCTTCCCGCGTTTTTGGCCGTGTTGGCCAGGAGCATAAGCGCGACGCTCAAAAGAGCAACGCTCGGTGAAGCAGCGATCACCTTTCAGAAAAAGCTTCTGGTTTTCGCGGCGGCAGAATCGACATACGGGACCATGATATAGGGCCATTTTGTTTTGACCTCCTTAGTTCTACTCTCAGTTCACATCAAACACGACGACGTTTCGAAGGACGGCAGCCGTTATGAGGAATCGGCGTAACATCCTTGATCATCGTTACTTTAAGACCAGCAGCAGCCAAAGCACGAACGGCGCTCTCGCGTCCCGCGCCAGGGCCCTTAACAAGCACCGCCACTGATCGCATGCCTGCGTCCATAGCACGGCGCCCAGCATCTTCCGCAGCCACCTGAGCCGCGAAAGGAGTACTTTTACGGGAACCTTTGAAACCTTTTCCACCTGAGGTTGACCAAGTAACAACTTCACCATTCAAGTCGGTTATCGTTACGATCGTGTTATTGAACGTCGCCTGAATATGTGCAACGCCAGCTGGGCTAGCTTTGCGGGTTTTCTTTTTCTTGGCGACTGTTGCAGTCTTCACTGTCGACATCTTATCTCTCCGATTATTTCAAGTTTCGGTCTTGTGTCAAATTAACCTGTTGGTGCTGCCTTCTTCTTATTGGCAACCGTCTTACGAGGACCTTTACGAGTCCGCGCATTTGTTTTTGTGCGTTGTCCGCGAACTGGAAGTCCTTTCCTGTGGCGAGCACCACGGTAGCAACTCAAATCGAGAAGACGCTTGATCGAAAGACCAACTTCGCGCTTGAGATCACCTTCCACAAGTAAAGATGCTTCGATAACCTTACGAATCGCATTGGTATCGGCCTGATTGAGGTCACTTGCCCTCTGGTCAGGACTAACACCAGCCTCAGCTAAGATGCGCTGAGCCTGACGACGACCAATGCCGTAAATACTCGTTAATGCAATCGTGATTTTTTTGTTACCCGGAAGGTCAACACCGGCGATACGTGCCATCTGTGGTTACTCCAAAACTTAGCCTTGAGCCTGTTTATGCTTACCAATAGAACAAATCACCCGCACGACACCGCGACGACGGATGACCTTACACTTTTCACAAATCGGTTTAACACTGGTTCGAACTTTCATTTCAACTACCCCACTACTTCGTACGATAAGTGATGCGACCACGAGACAAATCATAAGGAGAGATTTCTAACTTTACTTTGTCACCGGGTAAAATCTTAATGAAGTGCATACGCATCTTTCCACTGATGTGAGCAAGCACCTCATGTCCATTTTCAAGAGTCACCTTAAACATCGCATTGGGCAAGGGCTCCTTGACGATCCCATCAACCTCAATTACGTCCTCTTTCGCCATGCTTTCCTCTCCAAAACACAGCCCCTGAAAATTGGAGGCTGCACCATACACATTTTTCGGCCCAATTTCAACAACTTTGTCGTCAATTTAGACAGGTTGCTAGAGTGCTCGTAAGTTCCTTGAAAATCTCGTCTGTTACGCCAGAACCGTTTATCCTACGGTACAAACCCCTTTTTCGGTAGTAGTCCAGAACAGGCTCCGTGGCCTTGTCATAGACGTCAAGCCGCACAGAGATGCTCTTGGGATCATCGTCAGGACGCTGATATAAGCCCCCCCCACACTTATCGCAAATACCGGCCTTTTTAGGGGGGTTTGCTGTCACGTGAAAAGATGCCCCGCAGCCAGAGCATGTCCTTCGACCACTTAAGCGAGAAACAATATCGTCTCTTTTTACGTCAAGGTGCATACAGCCAACCACCGCATGGGTCGACTCCACCACATCTCGAAGAGTCTCCGCCTGAGAGAGGTTTCTTGGGTAGCCGTCAAGAATGATCAATTCTTTCTGATTGGACCCAAGCTCTTCTTTTAGAACTTGAAGCAGAACGTTGTCTGGTACAAGCTCCCCGCGCGCCATTATTTCACCCGCTTGTTTGCCTACGGCCGTTCCAAGCTTAACGTGCTTACGAAGCGCGTCACCAGTTGAAAGTTTTCGATAACCAGAGCGCTCTGCAAGCAGGTCAGCCTGGGTGCCTTTACCGGCACCCGGTGCTCCCATGAGAACGACGATCATACACCGCTCCTGCGGGGCTTAATAACGCCACGCTTGACAAAAACGTCATAACGAAGCTGCTGCCGATGGGTTTCGATTTGACGATAAGTCTCAAGAGCCGTTCCAACAACGATCAGCAAGCTTGTGCCGCCAAAATAGAACTGAACACCAAACTGGTCAGCAAATATACTTGGAAGTATACAAACACCTGACAGGTAAATCGCACCAATCAAAGTCAAACGGGTGACGATCTTGTCAATAAATTCAGAGGTGCGAGCACCGGGTCTTATCCCCGGAACAAAGCCTCCATGCTTTTTTAGGTTTTCTGCGATGTCATCTGGTTTAAAGGTGATCGACGTGTAAAAGAATGCGAAGAACACAATTAAAATCACATCTACAGTATTATATAACCAGCCACCCGGATTAAAGACAGACGTCACAAACTGAGACGCCGCTGACTGCGGGTAAACTGCAGCTATCGTCTGAGGAAACTGAAGCAAAGAACTTGCAAAGATCGGGGGAATGACGCCAGCCGAGTTAAGGCGAATGGGTAGGTACGACGTTTGTCCGCCAAAAACCTTCCCTCCAACTTGGCGCTTTGCATACTGAACCGGTATCTGCCTAACACCTTGCTCCATGAAGGCAACGCCAGCAATGATGACAACGACCAATGCGATGATCATCAGCACACGCCCCATGTCCATCTGACTCTGAGCGTATTGCGAGTACGTATTAGCTACGATTCTTGGTAAACCGGCGACGATACCGGAGAAAATAATCAATGACATCCCGTTACCCACACCAAACTCAGTGATGCGCTCACCAAGCCACATCACAAACGCCGTGCCAGCAGTAAGACTAAGAGCCGTCATGAGTCGCCACGCAAGACCGCCTTCAAGCACAAGCCTACCACCCTGAAAGCTCTGGCTTTCAAGACCAGCTGCGATCATATAGCCCTGGAATAACGCCAATACCATGGTGGCGTAACGCGTATACTGATTGATTTTGCGTCGACCAGCTTCACCCTCTTTTGAGAGTTGCTCAAGGTAAGGAACAACTACAGTTAGAAGCTGAGCGATAATGGACGCTGAGATGTATGGCATCACGCCAAGCGCGAACACGCTAAAACGCTCAAGAGCACCACCTGAAAACATGTTGAACATGCCGAAAAGGTTGGCGCCCTGAGTTTTGAAGAATTCTCCAAGTGCGGGAGAGTCAACGCCGGCAATGGGAATATGAACGCCGACCCTGTAGATCGCAAGGAAAAGCAGCGTGAATAGAATCTTTTTCTGAAGAGTATTTAGCGTTCCTTCGGGAAGCTTACTGATGCCTTGAGCCACAACTCACTTCTCCTTAAGTTCAACGCTTCCGCCTGCCTTCTCAATCGCCGACTTCGCAGTTGCACTAACCTTGTGAACAGCTACCATCAATTTCTTCTTAAGCTCACCATTGCCAAGCACCTTCACTGGGTTGGCAGGGTTCCGAAGAAGTCCCTTTTCATTCAATAGTTCCGGAGTGACTTTAGTGCCCGCATCAAGCTTATCCAAGACTGACAAGTTGACAACGTTATACTCAACGCGGAATGGACTTGTGAAACCACGTTTCGGAAGACGACGATAAAGCGGAGTTTGGCCGCCCTCGAATCCCGCGCGAATGCCGCCGCCCTTGCGAGCCGTCTGGCCTTTACCACCTCGGGCAGCCGTCTTACCAAGACCGCTTCCAGGTCCCCGACCAAGGCGTTTTTTCTTTAGGTTCGAGCCGGGAGCCGGACTCAAGTTGCCAAGATTTTTCATTTCAGTTTTTGCCGTCATATTCATTCACCCTTTTTCCGTACTAACGTCTCTCGCATCAAGCTTTCAGTTGATAAGTGACAAGGTGCGTGACCTTGTTGATCATGCCACGAATACAGTTGTTGTCTTTGTGAGTCTTGCTTCTACCAACGCGACCCAATCCAAGCCCTTTCACAATGCGTCGTGTAGATTCCGACTGACCAATCAGGCTTCGCTTCTGTGTTACAACGATCTGGCTCATACTAAACTCCTGTCAAATTCCGCCGCGCCAAGCTTTGGTTGACGCGCGCTCTAAACAAATTACTTCTTAGTCGCTGCTTTAGCCTTAGCGTCAGCCTTCTTTTTATTTTTAGAAGCCCGAACTTGCAAAACTTCTGCAAGTGTCTTTCCGCGCGCCGCCGCGTAGTCTTCTGGGGACACGAGCTGCGTAAGACCGTTAACAGTTGCGCGCACTACAGAGTGATAATTCTTAGTGCCATGGACCTTACAAACAATATCCTGAATGCCGGCCAATTCGCAGATGATACGCACAGCGCCCCCTGCAATCGTTCCAGTACCTTTTTTAGCCGGGAACATGAGAACTTTGGCCGCGCCGAACTTACCAGTGACGTCGAAAGGGATAGTTCCATCAAGTGAAATAACTTTAACGATATTTTTCTTAGCCTGGTCAGCGCCTTTTTTGATTGCGTCAGGCACTTCACCAGCTTTTCCGAGACCAAAACCAACACGGCCTTTGCCATCACCAACAACGACGAGCGCAGAGAAGCTGAACCTGCGACCACCCTTCACCACTTTAGCAACACGTGCGATGTGGACAACTCTATCCTGAAAGCCATCACCTTCAGTTGGTTGATCAGCTTTTCTTGGCTCTCTTGGTTCTCTTGATTCTTTTTGCTCTTTTGCCACGAGATTCTCCTCGAACTAGTTCTATTGCGAATAATTTTTAGAAGCTAAGACCTGCTTCACGTGCGCCATCAGCAAGTGCTGCTATGCGACCGTGATAACGGTAACCGTTCTTGTCAAACACTACCGCTCCGATTTTTGCAGCTTTGCACTTAGCTGCAAGATCAGCTCCAACCTTTTTACACACATCCTTGTTTGCCCGGTTACCGGACTCGTAGGAGTGCACAGTTAGAAGAGTCTTGCCAGTGCTATCGTCGATCACCTGAGCCGTTATATGACGGGCAGACCGAAATACGGACAAACGCGGACGTTCAGTCGTACCGGAGACTTTCTTGCGAATACGGAGCTTACGACGAAAGCGAAGCTCATTCTTTTTTGCGACTTTATTTGCCATGGATCCCTCACTTATACAGCAGGACGATAGTAGTGATTACTTCTTACCAGCTGCTTTACCAACTTTAGTTACAATGACTTCGTCCGAATAACGGATACCCTTGCCGTGATAGGGCTCTGGAGGACGAATACCTCTGATTGATGCGGCTAACTGACCAACAACTTCCTTCTCTGGGCCGCTGACAATAATGTTGACGGCTTTGTCAATCTTCAACTCAACGCCAGCTGGAGCTTTTACTTCGACAGGGTGGCTGTAGCCAACGTTAAGAGTAATATTCTTACCGCTCTGAGCCGCTTTGTAACCGACGCCAACCAATGTCAGGCTCTTTGAGAATCCCTGAGTGACTCCAACAACCATGTTGGAAATCAAAGTTCTGGTTAGGCCATGATAACGGGCTGATTCCGCGCCCTCAGCCTTAGGCACAACCTTCACGGCGCCAGCTTCAACAACCGCCTTCATGGAATCATGAATCTTACGCTCGACTGCTCCCTTGGGTCCTTTAACTTTTACAGTTTGACCAGCGACGCTGACTTCAACGCCTTTGGAGAGTTCGATTGGTTTTTTTCCGACACGAGACATGTTCTATACTCCTCCGCCAATCAATACACGGAACAGATGTGTTCACCACCGACGTTGAGCTGGCGAGCCTCACGATCAGCCATCACACCCTTCGGGGTCGATAAAATTGCGATACCCAAACCGTTTTTAACGTATGGGATCTTGTCTACACCAACATAAATACGCTGACTCGGGGTGCTAACACGCGAGATATTGCGAATTGCACCTTTGCCTTCGTCCGTGTATTTCAAGGCTATTTTTATCACGCCTTGCTTACGGTCACGGATACATTTGTAGTTCTTGATGAAACCCTCATCCTTAAGAATGTGGGTGACAGCGATTTTCACCATGGACGCTGGTACCGAGACCACTTCGTGGTTCGCCTGCTGTGCGTTGCGGATCCTTGTTAAAAGATCTGCGATTGGGTCATTTGCGCGCATTTTAGTTATCTCCAAAAATCTTTATTCAGTCGGTTACCAAGAGGCCTTTTTGACACCCGGTAGAAGGCCCTTTAACGCCATCGAGCGGAAGCAAATCCGGCATACGCCAAACTTGCGGTAAACCGCTTTAGGACGACCACAGTTGGTACAACGAGTGTAGCCACGTGTGGAAAACTTAGGTTTCTTATTCGCTTTTTCTATCATGGCTTTTGTTGCCATCGTGAACTCCTATCCTCTGGCGTCCTGGTTACTTACGGAACGGGAAATTAAATTTATCGAGAAGAGCCCTTGCATGAGTATCACTCTCTGAGCTTGTCACGATTGTGATGCCCATGCCTCTAATCTTGTCAACTTTGTCGTAATCGATCTCTGGGAAGATGATTTGCTCTTTAACACCAACGGTGTAGTTGCCACGACCGTCAAATGCTTTGGGAGTGAATCCTTTAAAGTCGCGAACACGAGGAACAGCGACGTTAATAAATCTGTCAAGGAACTCGTACATCTTTGCGCGACGAAGCGTCACAGAGCAACCAATCGGGGCGCCTTCGCGAAGCTTGAATGTCGCGATACTTTTCTTGGCTCGGGTAAGAACTGGCTTTTGACCGGTAATGGCCGCCAATTCAACTGCTGCCGCCTCGAGAGTTTTAATGTTTTGGGTCGCTTCACCCTGACCAATGTTGACCACGATTTTTTTCAATCGAGGAACCTGCATAACATTCTTTAGACCTAGTTCCTTCACGAGAGCCGCGCGAAACTCGGTTTCAAACTGTTTTTGTAATCTTGGCATATTCATTGTTGTTCTCACTTTCGAACAATCGGTATTTATAAATTACAGTACTTCGGGAGCAAGTGACGCAATGCGCCCAAATCCTGCTACCCGAACTTCACGCGCCACTGGACCAAAAATACGGGTACCTACAGGCTCGTTGTCCTTGCCTTTGATGAGTACCGCAGCATTTTGATCAAAGCGAATCGTTGAACCGTCTTTTCGTTTGATTTCTTTCGTCGTGCGCACAACCACTGCTTTGTGCACAGACCCTTTTGCGACCTTACTGTTGGCCACGGCCTCTTTAACAGAGACTACGATGATGTCGCCTACGGCAGCATATTTCTTTTTGCTTCCTCCAAGAACTTTGAAGCACTTAAGCCTCTTAGCTCCTGAATTGTCCCCGGCTGCGAGGACTGTTTCCATCTGAATCATAAGCGTTCGCTCCTGTAAGTTTCGCACTTGCTTGATACAAATGCCCAATCGAACCTTTTCTTTTAAATTACGCCTTTCGCACAACTCGTACTAAGGTAAACTTCTTTCTTGCGCTCATCGGACGAGCTGGTCTTACGATGACTTCGTCTCCGACGCGAGTTTGATTTGTGTCGTCGTGGAACATCAACTTGGTACGGCGTCTGATATACTTGCCTGCCAATGGATGTTTCACCAAACGCTCAACAACTCCCACCCGTGACTTCGTCATTTTGTCACTTGTGACGACACAGCGAATTTCTTTGTGAGCTTTTTTTGTCTCGGTTGCCTGGCTCATTTTTGCCTCTTACTATCTGAGTTTATTTCTTTGATTTACCGGACTTATCAACGCTGGCCGTGAGCACGCGGGCCAGAGTCTTCCGCAAATTCCGGGCTTTTGATTTTGCCTGCGGACCGGCGTTATACACGTCCATGCGAAGGCCCACAAGCTCTTTGCGGATGTTTTTTGCGGAATCTTGTAGTTTTTTAGAGTCCATAGCCCGGATTTCTTTGGTTTTTAACTTATTCATATCCATAACTTAACCCCACGGATCGTCTTGTCTAGTGATGAGTTTTGTCTTTAAATTGAGCTTGGCGGCCGCCAGACCCAAAGCTTCAGTCGCAACTGCCTTGTCAACGCCTGCCATTTCATAAAGGATTTTGCCTGGTTTGATCACAGCAATGTAATACTCCACGCCACCTTTACCTGAGCCCATTCGAGTCTCAGCTGGTTTTTTCGTGATGGGCTTATCCGGGAAGATTTTAATCAAAACTTCGCCACCACGCTTAATATGACGGGTCATCGCAATACGGGCAGCCTCAATTTGTCGTGCCGTAACTTTACCGGACTCGAGAGCCATGAGGCCGTAATCACCTTTGGTAAGTTCCGTGCCGCCTTTGGCTTTTCCCTTGATTCGGCCCTTATGAGCCTTGCGGTACTTTAATCTTTTTGGGGCTAGCATTGTCGCTTTCCTCTCAAATTATTGAATAAATCAGTTAGTTAGAATGTCACCTTTGAAAATCCAAACTTTTACACCCGTAAGGCCGTAGGTTGTGTAAGCCTCAGCAGTTGCATAGTCGATATCAGCGCGCATTGTATGAAGTGGAACGCGACCTTCCATGTAACGCTCAGTACGAGACATGTCTGCACCACCAAGACGCCCAGAAAGGCTAACCTTTACACCTTTGGCACCAGCTTTGATCGTCTGACCCATAGCCTTTTTCATGGCTCTACGGAACGAAACGCGCTTTTCAAGCTGTTGGCGAATGTTTTCAGCCACGAGCTTCGCATCAAGATCTGGCTTCTTCACTTCAAATACGTCAAGAACCGGATCGGCTGACTTGAGGTTGCACTTAGAAATGATTTCTTTTTTCAGATCTTCAGCCCCAGCGCCTTTTTTACCGATAATGATACCTGGGCGGCTGCTGTGAATCTTTATTTTCAACGTACGTCCAGCTCGCTCAATCTCGACATGCGCAACACCCGCAGCTTCAAACTTCTTTTGGATGAACTTGCGAATAGCAATGTCTTGCTTGAGGAACTCCTTGT
>JBEIGW010000043.1:0-14387 GCA_040381655.1 Deltaproteobacteria bacterium | reverse complement strand
GATCAACCCAGATGGTTACAACATCCCATGGCTCCATATGACTACGCATAAACATCTCTCTGCTTATAATTTGCTCTGCATTGCTGATGCGCCAACCAGCCGGTCCCATCTCAAATAGCCACCCAGATCGACTCATCGGTTTCATAAATACGTAGGGCCTTCGATCAGACGTAACCCCTATCTGTCGCAAAATAACAGGACTTGAACCCTGCGTTCTGGCCGCAGAACTTAACGAGTCACTAAGATCCACGAGGACGTTGGTTAGATTGGAAAATACCGCCTCAACCTCACGCGTATCTTTGACAATTTGATAGCGGTCTTCAAGTGACAGTGGTCTCGACTTTACAAGCTGCTGCGTCTGGAGCGACTTAAACGTCGGGGTCGTCTTTGAACGCTCTGTCTTAGAATCTAAATTGCTGTTATTCAAAGGAAATATCTGTCCTAGCCATCCCTTGAATTGTCTTAGTAACTGCATGACTGACACCCTCCATCCTTGATCACACCAATCGTCGGCAGCCCACCTTCTGATCATTCACTGACGAAATGCGCCACATGTCCAATAATCCCTTGACGTCTAGAGGAGCTATGTCCTAAATACAAAGCTCCTGTTTCAGTCAGGATAATGTTTTCGGAGCGTGCGGGTGTAGCTCAGTTGGCTAGAGTGTCGCGTTGCCATCGCGAAGGTCGAGGGTTCGAATCCCTTCACCCGCTCCATAAAAGGCTCCGGTCCCATACTGCACCTCTATATAAATGTATTGTATCCGGCCTCCGCAGTCTGGGACGATGGGTCGTTTTTGCCTATCATGAGGCTTACGAAAGACCAAAGACTTCAATAAACCTTAACGTGTGACCCAATTTATTGACCCCCTATGAACTATCAGCCCCCGGACCAGAATATACCGTTAGACGCCTGGGATCTTCTATCCCCACAACTGACCGACAAACGCCGCGATCGCATGCTAGCTACCGCTGCCAACCGCACTCAATTCGTACGTTTGGCCGTACAAGACGTCCATCAACCGCACAACGTTAGCGCCTGCATCCGATCGGCCGAGGCGTTTGGCGTTCAGTCAGTGGATGTGGTCACTCTCAAAGGAAAGTTCAGTACCTCAACGGTTGCCCGTGGGGTTGATGAGTGGGTCGATATCTACCGGCACGACTCCGTTGATCAGTGCATCCAGCACTTGCATGATTCGGGCTACATAGTTGCAGCAGCGTTTCCCCACGGTCAAGCCGTGGCGCTGGAGGATCTTCCTATCGATAGGCCGATCGCAGTTGTTTTTGGCAATGAGCATGAGGGGCTGGCCCTTGAATGGCGTGACAAGGCAGATTTGTGTTTCACAATTCCCATGTATGGGCTTGTCGAAAGTTTAAATATTAGTGTTAGTGCGGCGATAACCTTACACAGCCTGACCAGTCGGATCAGGAAAGCTCATAATCCGCAATCTTTCCACTTGAGCTCTACGGACCAAAAACGCCTTCTCAATAACTGGATTTGCAGGCAGATTAAAACCTGGCCGTCACAACTTCCTAGACTTAGAACCGATCGAAGAAACTGATGACATTACTCCCGACCTTCATCGTCTCAACTCTCATCTTAGTTGCTCCACTCGGTGTCGCCGGCCAAAACATTGGTATTGGACTCGCTGTGGTCTTATTTTCTGTGTTCAGTAAAAACGACCATGGTCGCAGCCTAAAAAAAGGTTTAAGTCGTCATTTGTCTAGGCAATTTGCTGCGCTTTCTCTGCTTTTAGTAATTCCCATTCTCTCGGCGACCATCACTCGAGGTGACACCAAGGAGTCCTCGGGATTCCTGCTTGGTTACCTGCTCGTGCTCGCAATCTTTTACATAGCCTTAAGCCTTGCACAGACCCAGATAAAAGAGAGATTTTTGCTTGAACTCGCCTCTCTAGTCCTTGCTGTGATTGGCCTGATATCACTATCGCAATATCTCATCGGATGGAAAATTGACGGTATTGAAATCATGCAGCAAATCAAACGTTCACAGGGATTTTACAGTCACCCCCTGACGTTAGCTTACGCAGCGCTCATTATAGTTCCAACAGTCGTGGCAAGGCTCGTTGCTTTCCCTAAAGATCCTAAAAGCATAATTATGGCTCTTTCCACCCTCGTCATTGTCGTGACGAGTCAATCCATCACCGTGATTGTTTTGACAGCGGTCGTATCGCTAGCGATAGCCTTCAAACTGCTAAAACTAAGACAATTTGCCGTTTTATGCGTGCTCGGTAGCATGGTGGGTATCCTTGCCATCTCGGTTCCCAATCCAATTTCAGAAAAATTTCAAAAGGTCTTGTCTGGTGAACGGAGTGATCATGAAACACCCTATCCGGACGACCGCATCGCCTTTTGGCATGCGCACTGGGAGATGCTCAAAGATGCGCCCTTTTCGGGTCACGGCAGTGGAATTACCCGAGACATGCGCAAACCCTACTATGAAAAAATTGGGCTGGGATCCATCGAGAGGATGTATGAGGCTCATAACATGTACCTACAAACTGCCGTTGAGGGCGGATTTCTTGCCGTCATTGGGCTTTTGTCGTTTCTGACTTGGTGGTGGCTTGCGGCGAGGTCGGCTAGGTTTTTGCCTGCTTGGATGCGCATTGCCGCCATGTACACACCGTTGGCGTTTGCTGTTGGCGGCCTGACCCAAAACGCCCTACAAGACAGTGAGGTTCGCTATGTGCTTTTTTGCATGTGCGCCTTACAGATGGCCTCTATAATTCGTTCAGAAAATGGACAAAAATTACATCCAGCCCCACTCTAGCTCTTTACAACCAGAACCACGCCCTTCGGCCGCTGAAAAATCAGGCAACGCGCTAGTCATCCTCTGCGTTTGATTTTGAGCCCAGTTTTGATACCGTAAGGGTCTCAAAATTTAGGGATTTATTGAGGATCACGCGTGAACAAAGCCAAGTCCATCCGCCTTTTGGTAGGCGCCATGTTAGTTTTTGTTACAGGCGCTTGTGTTACATCTCAAAACCTTGACGAAAAATACGGCATAGACGCTAAACGCATTGGCTTCGTACCGGCACGAATTGCTCTGCTTCCCTGTATGACTTGGCCAGCTGCTGCGACTAGAATTCGAGACCTCCCCATCAGTAATCGTCCAACCACCGAGTTGACATCACTTTGCGAAGACTTCGACAAATATATATCTGACGGCTTTGATAATCAGCCGTTCATGAAGGGCCTGAGCCCCCGGCTTGTCGAAAAGATGTACAGCGCTGCAGGACTTCAACCAGAAATATTTACAGCTATCTCAACCGAATGGGCAGCACAGAAGCAGGATTGTCAGGAGTGCACCAGCCTACCCTCGTTTTACAAAACAAGCATTAAGACGAGATCATCTTGGCAGATCTGGCTCAGCAAACTCTCAGGCGCCACGAAAGGCGCTGATGCTGTGATGATTCCATTGATTCTTTCTACCAATACCCGCCTGGAAAACGACCGCGGTATGCTCTTGTCGATTCGAAGCGGCGCTATCGCGATACTACTTATAGACACGAATGATGGCTCTCTCATTTGGAGCGGAGGACGCGAGGCTGATGTTATCTACAAGGCATTCGCAAACTCGACCTCGGCAAAAGCAATGCGAGAGCCGCCAACAGACGACTTGAAACGTCGGCTTTTAACCGATGCCATCTGGATTGAATTCCCGGGCCGCCAAATTTACCGATAATGCTGCAGCAAGATACTGCACCAGAGGAGATGACATGTTTGACAACGAAACCGCACTGCAACGCCTGCACGATATGCGCCGTAAATCTCAAGAAGGCGGTGGTAAAGAGAAGCTCGAGCAACAGCATCAGCGCGGCAAATTGACGGCAAGAGAGCGCATCAACCTCATTGTTGACGATGGGTCTTTTGTTGAGTTAGATGCCTTTGTAACTCACGATTGCAACGATTTTGGCATGAGTGACAAAAAGTTTGTAGGAGACGGCGTCATCACTGGCTTTGGTCGAGTCGGAGGAAGACTCGTATATCTGTTCTCACAAGACTTTACGGTCTTTGGTGGATCCCTGTCACTCAGCATGGCAAAAAAAATCTGCAAGGTCATGGATCTTGCAGTTAAAAACGGCGCTCCAGTCATCGGAATTAATGATTCTGGTGGAGCGAGGATCCAGGAGGGGGTTGCAAGTCTCGGAGGATATGCCGACATCTTCTATCGCAACGTGAGATCTTCGGGTGTGATTCCACAAATATCTCTCATCTGCGGCCCGTGCGCCGGAGGCGCTGTTTACTCGCCGGCCATGACCGACTTCACGTTCATGGTGGATGACACGAGTCACATGTTCATCACGGGGCCAGACGTAATTAAAGCCGTCACAGGAGAAGATGTGACGTTTGATGACCTCGGAGGCGCAAGAACTCACACAGCTATCAGTGGTGTCGCCGATAATCGTTTTGCCTCCGAACCAGAGATGTTCACTGCTCTAAAGAGCTTTCTAAGTTATTTACCCTCTAATAATCTTGATGATCCGATGCGCCTCAAAGATCCCATTGAAGATCCTTCGACAGCCCAGGAGCTTGAGATCGCCCGGCAAAAGATTGGGAAGATTGTGCCGGCAAATCCCAATCTTCCGTACGACATGGGCGACGTCATCCGCTGCGTGGTAGATCCCGGTTCATTCGTAGAAACTAAACCAGAATTTGCACCACATATCATTACAGGCTTTGCCAGACTCGGCGGGAGATCAGTTGGAATCGTCGGTAATAATCCGAACCATCTAGCAGGGGTACTAGACATCAATAGCAGCGTCAAAGGTGCGCGGTTCGTGAGATTTTGTGATGCATTCAATATTCCCATCATCACATTCGTCGATGTGCCGGGATTCTTACCTGGCACCGCTCAGGAGAAGGGCGGCATCATTCGTCACGGTGCCAAATTACTCTACGCGTTCTGCGAGGCAACCGTACCGAAACTGACAGTTATCACCCGAAAGGCCTACGGCGGGGCCTACGACGTTATGAATAGTAAACATATCGGAGCCGACATGAATCTAGCTTGGCCCAATGCTGAGATCGCTGTCATGGGCGCTGCAGGTGCTTGCAACATCATTTTCCGCGGTGATATTAAGTCTGCAAAAGACCCAGAAGCTAAGCGCAAAGAAGTGATCGCTGAATATTCTAACAAGTTTGCAAATCCTTATATCGCCGCAGAAAAGGGATATATTGACGCTGTCATTCTTCCCGAGGAAACAAGAGAGTACCTCATAAAGGGTTTAGCTGCTTCGTCAAACAAGCGCGAGGATGGGCCAAAGCGCAAACATGGGAACATGCCACTTTGACACTTTAAAAACCAACAACGATGACCGATAGAGACAAACAATGAGCCCCGAAAAACTTTCCATAAAACGCATCCTAGTTGCAAATCGCGGGGAGATCGCCGTTCGAATTATCCGCGCTGCTCGTGACCTGGGTATTCAGACAGTCGCCGTGTTCAGCGACGCCGATCAGTATTCGCTACATGTCAAACTTGCAGATTACGCCGTCAATCTGCCTGGCAACACGGCGGCTGAGACCTACCTAAATATGCCACGACTCATCGAGGCGATTAAAGACTCCAAGGCTGACGCCGTGCATCCCGGCTATGGTTTTTTGTCAGAGAATGCTGATTTCGCTGAAGCCGTTGGCAAAGCCGGCGCGAAATTTATCGGACCATCTCCGAAAGCCATGCGTCTTATGGGTGATAAAGTTGAAGCCAAGCGCCTCATGAAAGCTCACAAAGTCCCCTGCGTTCCTGGGTCAGAAAATCCACTTAAAGACGTAGCAGATTTGGAAAAACAGGCTAAAGACGTCGGTTTTCCGATGATTCTAAAGGCTGCTGCGGGTGGTGGCGGTCGAGGCATGCGAGTTGTAAGAAAAATGGACGAGCTCTCAGAAGCGTTTGCTGCATGCACACGGGAGGCTCAAAGTTATTTCGGCAACCCAGCAGTTTTCTGCGAACGATATATTGAAAATCCGCGCCACATCGAAGTCCAAGTGCTTTTTGATGAGAAGGGTCACGGAATTCATCTTTTTGAGAGAGATTGCTCTATTCAGAGACGTCACCAAAAACTGATCGAAGAAGCCCCCAGCGTTTATCTTAGCGCAGAGCAACGCCAAGAGATCGGGCGCCGCGCCGTGGTCGCTGCAAAAGCCGCTGGATACTCATCAGCCGGCACAATCGAGTTCATCGCTGAGTCTCCAGACAAAGTCTATTTCATGGAAATGAATACACGTATTCAAGTTGAACACACTGTATCGGAAGAGATATCAAATATCGATTTGGTAAGGTGGCAGATTCTCATCGCTTGCGGTGTCGGCTTACCGTTCAAACAAGAAGAACTAGCCCCGCGCGGCTGGGCTATTGAAGTTCGAATTAACGCAGAAGATCCAGCAAAAGGATTTCTCCCAGGCCCGGGACGCGTCAATCAGGTCAGATTCCCTGCGGGCCCTGGTGTTAGGGTCGATACCCACTTGTATCCAGGTTACGAGATCCCTCAGTATTATGACTCCATGGTGGCAAAGCTGATCGTTTGGGGTGAATCGAGAGACGTAGCCATTTCAAGAATGCGGCGTGCGCTCTCGGAATTTGAAATCGACGGTGTCCCCACCACTGCGAAATTTCACGAGGCCGTTCTCCGGCATCCGTCGTTTCTGGCCGGCGAATTCAATACAGGGTTTATTGAAAAAGAAGCCGCTTATTTCAAAAACAAGTTTTCAGAAGTTCCTGAGGAATTTACAGACTCCTCAGCCCTACTCGCCGCGCTAATTGTGACGCAAGACCAACAGAGATCACTCCAAGCAAGTCAGCTGAGCGACCAGCAAGACATCCCCTCACGAACCAGTCTCTGGCGTGACCGGGGACGAGCTGAGTCGACTCATAGAGGGGGCATTTAATGCAGTGGCGCGTCTCCATCAACGGTAAAGACCGATTTATTTCCTTGCCCGACTCAATTCCGGATAACGTATCATTTGACGTTGCGGTCGATGGTCGGCGACGGCAGGCTCGGTGGCAGAAATCCACTCGTTCTCTTTATTTATTGGAGCCTGGAAGCAAGTCTCTGTGGAGTTGCATTAACCTCAGATCGATGTCCACCAGCAAGTTCCCGGGTGAAACCGACATGAATGTCGCAGCAGAGTTTGTGCCACCGGGGGCCGCTTCGACCATCTCGTTGGACTTAACTGTAAGCCTACACATACCAGGCCAAGAGTCGAGATCGGCAGCTGCAGCTAAAAAGCCCAAAATTGTTAGAAGTCAAATCACGGGCAAGGTACTCAAAGTGTTAGTTAAGTCAGGAGACAGCGTTGCTAGCGGAGATACTTTGATGATTATTGAAGCCATGAAAATGGAAAACCGCGTCACGGCCTCAACAGGCGGCGTCGTGGACCAGGTCAAGATCAACGAGGGAGATACAGTAGCCGCTGGTGCCGAACTTATTCGTTTCAAACAGACTTAAATTCTGAAAGCATCAGATAACATGTCAAGGATCATAGATAAAAGCGCGGTGGCCATTGCAACTTGGTTTGGGAGCGGATATGCACCCAAAGCCCCAGGAACGGTTGGTACGCTCGCGGCACTGCCATTTGTTTGGATTCTAGGCCATTTTGTAGAAAGTCATCTAGTGCTTCAAGCGGCATCAGTTGCCTTCATAACCTTGATTGCTCTTTTTGCGACCGCACGCACAGAAGCTCAGTGGAAGTTACATGATGATCCGAGAATCGTTATTGATGAGGTCGCAGGCATCACAGCAGCGCTCATTTGGTTCCCCTTTGACTGGATGCACGTTCTAGTTGGCTTTGTCATTTTTAGAATTCTAGACATCTGGAAACCATGGCCCATTGGCTATATCGACGAGGAAATTCCTGGTGCGGCTGGAACGGTGCTGGACGACGTCTTTGCTGGTCTTGTCACAGGCCTTACCATATACCTCACGTTTCACCACCAGACCTGATCCATGAAAAAAACATCGACTAACAAGAACGCAACTCCAAAAGATAACCTCATCACCCCGACAGGTTACGATAAGCTTTATTCTGAACTACGTCATTTAGCAGATAACGAAAGGCCAATCCTACTTGAGGAGATTGCTGCGGCTGCGGCGCAGGGAGATCGCAGCGAAAATGCTGAGTATATTTACGGTCGAAAGCGCCTTCGGGAAGTCGATAAACGCATCAACTTCCTAAAATCACGCTTAGAGCGCGCAAAGGTTATCGATCCTGGTTCGCAGCGTACAGAAAAAATCGATTTCGGCGCAGTTGTTACAATTGTTGACGATGATGGCCGAGAAAAAACATGGTTTATTGTCGGTGAAGATGAGGCTGAGCCATCAATGGGTAAAATTAGCTGGAAATCACCCATGGGCCGCGCTCTTTTGAATAAAACAAAGGGCGACCACGTCGAAGTTGAGACCCCGCGGGGACCCGTGGAATTCCAGGTTGTTAACTACAAGTTTGGCTGAATCTGCCAGGTCTCAAGTCTGACTAAGAATACGATCTTTTTCTAAAAATCGTTCCATAAGCCAGGCGTTCAAGTCTCGTTCTCGGCGAGGTATCTCTGTGATGTCATACCGCACCGAGTGCAGGTGAACAATGCACCCACCCTTCGTGAAAAAACTATAGAGCCCGGGGATATCACCCTCATATTTAAATGTCAGATCATAAACAGCGTTCATAATTCCATCCATACCCTGTAAACTGGCGTGAAAACCCTTACCGCGTGGAATCATCACTCGATTCATGACCGGCAGACCCTTACGTCTGGCGTAGTCTTGACTACTTTTTAACTTGTCTGGTTTTAAACGAGTACCCTCAGGAAAGATAACAAGCCACGCAGGAAGTTGACTCTCACGAAGTTTAGCAAAGGTTGCACGAACTGAATCAGCATCCTTGGACCAATCACGTTTAACGAACAATGTATTCAAAAACTGCATACCCCAACCTAGACCAGGTACAAACTTGAGCTCGTATTTTGCAAACCAACGAATCCAGCCCGCGAGTCCTAGTGGCGCCGTCCATCGCCATAGCATAATGATATCAATCATTGACTGATGATTTCCAAAAGCGATCACATTTTCATGGCGAGGTTGATCTCCGGTGAGCACAAGCTTATTGCCACAAAAAATCGCCACACTGCCCACCAAACGACAAAATGTTTGATTGACACCCATATTAAAGCGCATGAAAGCTCGCCGGCTAAACGGAAGGAGGACGAGACTTACCATCTGAATAAAATTCGCTATAGGCAGAAAACCACAAATAGCGGTGATACCAATCCAGCCGCGAGCTGTTTTTAGAAATCCGATCACTTATTTTTCGCTCCGGGTTTTCTCGGCTGGCTTTCCATATGAACTTTTCGGAAATGCGCGATATGCGGCTCAAGAAACTGAATGACCTCATCAACCGTATTAACAACCTTGATCATCTTGAGGTCATCGCGACTCATCAGATTCAGCGCTGCGGGCACTTCTTCCATGTATTTGATTAAAGGATCGAACATGCTATGCCCGAGCAATAGAAAGGGCCTTGGTTTGATGTGGTTCACTTGCATAAGCTGCCACGTGTAAAAGAGCTCCAACAAAGTTCCTATTCCACCGGGCGTGATAACCACGGCATGGCTAATTCGCATAAACTCATCGAGACGCGACGAAAATCTTTTATGATGATGCTTAACATCCAAGTGCGCATTGGCATCCGTTTCAAATGGCAACTCAATGGGAAGTCCGATCGAACGGCTAAGATTGCTGCCGTCCTGGGCCCCGCGGTTAGCGGCCTCCATGAGGCCTGGGCCGCCTCCCGTAACTATATCAACGCCACGCCGAGCCAGCTCCCTTGCAAGCTCGTAGGCCTGCTGATAGAACGGGCTATCGACACCGATTCGCGCCGATCCGAAGATGCAGACTCGGTAAAAATCGGTCTCCATCTCAGTTAGAATACCGTCAATGTCCGCAATGACTTCGTTGAGCTGCTGAACTTTGCTACTTAATAGCTTACGGATCTTCTTGCGCTCAACCATAACTGACCTCTTGCGGCATTTTGTGATACGGTTATCTTCCCTAAAAAAAATCATAAAGTCAATGACTTACAGCGCGAACAGGGCGCCTGGTCGTCAATTAAAATAGGTGTGAGCCGATATCTTTTAGGATAGTCTATCGCCGCAAGGGTATTTTAGCGTGATGAGTTGTAGTCCAAAGATATGTCTAACATTATTGTTGCTCTTGACGGCAAGTTTGAGCCACGCCCAGGTCATTTTGCAAAAGGCTAAACCCGTAGCGGGTCAGACCCTTGGTTTCATGATCATGGGAACCATTGCTCAAAAGACACCGGATAACAACGTCGCTCTAATCAAGATCATATCAAGTGGCCAAGTGACAGCAGTCAAGGCCGGTCACATAATCGACGGCAAGTTTTTCGTTACCGATGTTTCAGAAAAATATATCCGAGTCTCCAAGACTGACGGCAAACCCGTAAAGCCTGATGCTAGGTCGGAAAATTATCTTGTTTACCTAGATAAGTTCGCGGGCGAATTCCGATCGGCTGTGACTGCCTCGGCGTCGCCAGGTCTAGCAGTTAACCCCGACGGTACCTACAAAGAAGATGGCTTTGAGAGAAATAGCGGCAAGGTCACGATGACATCGTCCTACCGCGATAAAATCGTCAATCAGGATCTCTCGAAAATTTTAATGCAAGCAACAGCCGAACCTGTGATGAGCGGCGGAATTATCGTTGGATTTAAACTGTATCAGATTGATAGTGATAGTATTTTTGCCAAAGGCGGTATGCATGATGAAGACATCATCACCTCGCTGAATGGGTTAAAGCTTAATAGCGTTGCTGGAGCTATTGCAACCCTGAAATCTCTAAAAGACGCATCCACAATTGATATTGAACTTATTCGTGGCGGCACTCAGAAAACGATTTCTATCAGCGTCCGATAGCGCGCATCATCGTCATGAGTCTTTTGTCTTTGAAATCTTTAACGCTCAACAATGCTGGGCCAAGCCTCTCCTCACTATAAAGAGTTTGCATCGTCACCAATGCGCATCCTGCAGCTCGAGCACTACTCACGCCGGCAATAGAATCTTCGAAAGCCAAGCAGTCCGCTGGACTAACGCCCAAACGGGTCGCCGCTAGCTTATAAATTTCGGGATGAGGTTTAGGATGAGCGACATCTTCTACCGTGCAAATCGACTGAAAAATATCAGCAACACCTAAGCGCTGCAAAACAGGTTCAACTTCATCTCGCGTAGAGCTGGTTGCAATAGCGACTGGAACCTGACGAGACACAAGATCTTTGATCGCCTCTACGACACCAGGCACGACAGATGATTCATTGGGACAACGGATCAAATAGAAATGGCGCTTTCTTTCAAGAATACGTTCTTCGCTCGGGCTATAGCTCCACGCTTTAGCAAGAGTCTTCACAAGCTGCAGATCTGACATGCCGACACTTTCCTCAAGGAACCCCAGTGGAAGATCCTTTTCTTCCTCTGTGGCTAAATCCTCCCAGGCTTTCATGTGCACATGTTCGGACACAATAATCGTGCCATCAAAGTCGAAAATACAAGCTTTAATATTTTCCAGAGGCATGGCCGTCAACGCTTACCCCCTCAACCCAACTTGACGAGCCCCACCAAAGATCAGATGCCATCGCCTAACTAGCACTTCAATTGGTAACAGCAGGATTGCCAACCAAATCCACCACGCGTCTTGGACCCAGTAGTAATCCAAAAATGTTTGAATTTTATCGGGCAAGGTCGCCCCATCTGATGCTCCCCAGCCCTGAAGCCATTCTTCCACGGCCCTCGACCTTTCGGAGTTCGCGTCCACGAACTTTGCTCCAGTAACTTTAGCAAGGGAGCGCAGCTTCAGAGCCGACGAACCGATATTTTCATCCTTCAATGTCTCCGGAATAACAGCCCAACCCGAAACTGAAACACTGCCGAAGGCTGGGTGCTCGGCCTCTAGCTTCAATGCGCAAAGACTACCATCTCTGAGTGTTGCAGCCAACTCGCCTTCAAACGTGACGGCATCACCTGCAGATGCGCCAAACGCGACGTCTTTGGTCGTAACCCCGATGCCACAAATTGAAAGTTTGGTCGAGGTTGCCGTTCTGAGATATCTCGCTGCCGAGCCAGCAAGAGCAGCTCGCCATTTCAACCGGTCACCTGTATCCCCGATAGTCGTCACTTGAAAGTCACGAACTGCCAGCGCACCTTTAAGGTCTCCTTTTGTCAGCCAAATCAACGCATGGTCCAGGAATGAATGGTAATCAGAGCGAGCGATCCTCGGATCTGACGACATCGCCATCCGCCAGATAGAATCGGTGAAAAGCCAGATCGCACGTCCTTTACCAGGATACGATGCTACGGCCAGTGGAACGGAGCGGCCATCGGGTAGCTTCGCATTTAGAAGAGGTGTAACCTCATTATCGCGAAATTTTATAGCATTCATATCATGAATGCCGCGCACACCGCTTAGCGTTTCTAGTCGAGTGCTCAATCCCTGCCAGCCTTCATAAACATTTGCTAGAGCACGACGCGACGCCTCTGGGTTGGCCATCTCGATTTTGAAGTCGGTGTCAGGACTCCACGTCGAGCCAAGGGATCCAAAGCCGTCGTTGAACTCATCGAGTGGTGGCGCGGGGGGAGTCGTCGTTGCGTCGGATCGGTTTATACTGAATGGTAGAAGCTCTGCTAATGCCGAGCTCGACGCGTCTGTCTCTGTAAGAGCGCGAGGCCCGCCCACAAATAAAAGGCCACCACCGTCTTTTACAAATTTCGCAAGATTCTTCTGGTATTCAGGCTGTAAAAATCGCATCAGCGTGAAGTTTTGCATCACAATGACACGGAAGTTGACGAGCTCTTCATTAAAAAGTCTCTCAACTGGAAACGGTATCAAACTCATCTCCCGCTCACTGACATGTTGGGTGTCCCATGGGTCTCGCAGAATGAAAAAGCTAATCACATCAAATTTGGGCTCAGCCTTCAGAAACCGCCGCATGAATCGACCGTCCCAAGCGGGAGAGCCCAAAAGATGCAAAACACCCACCGTATTGGGCATGACATCGAGAACCCTCGTCTGAGAGTTGTCCCACGTGTCAAGTTCACCAGCAACCGGCAACACTCTCACTGAGACGATATGGGGCCCCCGCTTTGGAGCAGCAAAACTAACATCGACCTCAGCTGATGAAGCCCCGGGTGAGAAAACGGCCTCGGCTGCCGTAAGGACTTTGCCATCTAATAATGCCTGAACTTGAACCCGCTCAGCTCCGGCGGTTTCTGGACTTAAACGATCGACTGTGACTCCCAACTGCACAGACTTACCCTCAAAAGCCAAGGGAGCCATCGATAGGGCCTCAACGCTAAACCCAGGCGCGCGTGGTTTGCCAAAGGCCGTGATCAGACCAAGGGTTCTTTGCTTTGCTTTCTCAGAACTTTGATCTTCAATTTTACCCGATCGGCTGCCAGCACCGCGTCCTTGAAGACTCTCAGTCCAGCCTATTGACGGGCGAAAATCACCGCCATCGGATAAAATAATCCAAGGATCACCACCCGTCTGATAAAGCCAAGGCTCAATGACGCGACTAAGCGGCGTATATCCAAATTTAGTATCGACCGATAAATCTGACAGCTTGGTTACTCGAGGTAGACAACCGAATTGACGACAAACATCTGAAATACGGCTTAGGAGATCTTGGGCCTGACGTTTTGATGATGCACCCATAGCATCGTCTCTGGACATACTTTCTGAATCATCAAGTAAAATGTGGATCGGCTGAAGAGCCATCGCGCCAGGAATACGCCGCGATATGGTTACGGGGAAAAGACTGAGCATAATAGGCAACGTCCAACCTGCCCTCAGCAAAGCGGCCGTGATTCCACGGATGATACCGATTTTCCGCCCCCAAAAGTAGGCCAGAAAAGTGATCATCAGCATCCAAAAACCGAGCGCCAGCATCATTGCACCCTCAATCGCTTAAGAATTTCGGGCAAATGAATCTGATCGCGTTTATAGTCAGTTGTAAAAGCCGTCATCATGAGATTCACAAAAATCCTAACATGCTGCTCGTAAGGAACATTTCCCTCACACTTCCATTCCGAGGCCCTGTCTTCGAGAATACTCAGTACAGAGTACGGCGTCTCAATCGCTGCAACTCGTCCATCAAACGAAAACACCCTCCAACCGCGCCCCCTACAGGTGGGTAGAGAGTTAAGTAGATAAAAACTTCGCATGAACTCATGATCCGGAGGCATCGCCATCCAACCTGTCGGCTTAACCGTTCCAAGCATCAATGGCTCAATAAATTTTTCAAGTATGCCAGCGGGCTGGGAGCTATCTAGAATGAGAATACCGCCACGCTTTAGCCAAAGCCTTGCAGAGTC
>JBEIGW010000042.1:0-14457 GCA_040381655.1 Deltaproteobacteria bacterium | reverse complement strand
GGTACGCGATTCTGGCCGAAATCTCGGCAAAAATGGCCAAAGCAATTGTGCAGTTTAGGCGGGTCTAGGGAAACCATGATTGAAATTACTTTGCGACGTTTGGATGGTTTTATACCACCAGAGCGTCGAATCATTGTAACCCATAAGGATCAAGCTGAAGCCACTAAAAAAATTGCCGGAGACTTGTGTCCTTTAATTATTGCTGAGCCCGATGCTCGCAACACGGCAAATGCTCTGGCGCTGGCGGCATTGCAAATTGAAAAAATGACCAAACAGAGCCATCCTATCATGGTTAGTTTGCATGCTGATCACGTGATCGAAAGGGAAGAGGCTTTCAAGGAATCAATTTGTACAGCAATTGAAGTTGCCAAAAGTGAGGAGCTATGTCTTGTTGGCATCGTGCCCAAATATCCCGAGACCGGATATGGATATATTGAAAGAGGTGTTGCTCGCAGCGAGCCTGGCGCATTTAGTGTGGCCTCTTTTCGTGAAAAGCCAGATCTGAAAACTGCGGAAACATTTGTAGCTAGTAAAAAATTTTATTGGAATGCAGGACTTTTTGTTTTTCCGGTGGGGTTGTTTTTAGATGAGTTGAGCACGCGTCTGCCCGCTACCGTGAAGGCTTTACGCGAATTGGGAGACGGTGCTAACTCGTTTGCAGGCATCGATCAGCAAAGATTTGCTCAGGTCTATGCATCCCTGCCTAAAATATCGGTGGACCATGCGGTGTTGGAGGTATCCAAACGCGTCAGTGTGGTTGAGGCTGACATAGGATGGCAGGATGTTGGTAGCTGGGATGCTCTGGCTGCTGGATTCAAAACAGATCAGTTTGGAAACTTTGTTCAAGGTGATGCAATGCTGCTGGATAGTTCTGGGTGCACCGTTGATACTGATGGCCCGTTCACCGCCCTCCTTGGTTTGAAGGACATTGTTGTGGTTCATGCAAAGGGAGCGATCTTAGTGTGCCCTAAGCAACGGTCTCAGGACGTCAAGCTGGTTGTAGACCGTTTGAAGGAGCTTGGTCGCTCGGAACTCATCTGAACGTGATAAACCCTATTGAATTTTGTAGGCGTAGATGTTTCTTAGGCCAGTTGAAATGTACATTTGGTCACCATTTACAATCGGAGAGGTTCCGATCCTGCCCCCAAGGTTGTCAGCCCACTCATAATTTCCAGAACTTGACTCAAGCGCTGTTATTCTGCCATTGGTGCTCATGACATACAGGTGAGTCTCGCTAGCCATCATGAATGCAGCCGTCGGTCCCAAGGATTTGCGCCAGCTGATTCTACCTGTCGAGGCGTCGTAGCATATGACATCGCCATTCGTCAGACCGACGTAATAGCGCCCGGATCTAAATGTCGAGGTCGATACCGACGTCTGACGGTCTTGCCACAAAACCTGTCTTTCCTGCGCGAAGTCTACGAGGGCGACTAACCCATCATAGCGGGTTAATAGTAGACGACCATTGTGCACAACCATCTCGCCAACGACGTCTTTGAATCGTGCCTCTTGGTAGAATGGATTATAGCGCCATAGTCTTTTTCCATCTTCGATCTTCAATGCCAATAGCTCACCAGATGCCAAACCAATAACAACTCGTCCATCGTGGATGAGAGGAGCGGGGGGGCGTCTCACAACGACGGAGTCGGGAAACCCCGCATCGTGCACCCAGGCGCGTTTGCCTGATTTCGACTCAATCGAATAAGTCACCTGTCCTGTTGTAACAACGAACAAAAATCCGTTTGAAAGTGTGAGTGGGCGTTCGCTGTAGGAGTCCAGTTGTGTGTTCCATAGGCTCTCGCCAGTGGAGGCGTTAATTGCGGAAAGATTTCCAGATCTCGTTGAAATATAGATGGTATTTTCAACCATCAGGGGCGGGCTGGTCACCTCGCCATCTGTTTTAAACCACCATATATTTTTGCGGGTCACCCGATTGTAAGCTCGCATGTAGTTTGAATCAAAGCTCCCGTAAACAATATCCCCACGTAGAAGGAATCCGCCATTGTCGGACACGGCCAACGGTTTCTGAGCGTCCAACTCAGGGTTCATGACGATCATGCCAATACGAAATGGTTGCTTTGCAGAGGCCGACGCCTTAAGGGCGTAACTAGCACACGCAATTAAAAGACCCCAGGCGAGGGCTTTGCGAGCCGTCGGCATCATCAGGCTGGCCCCATCAAAGCCAAGAGGCCGCGTGCTTTAGTGGCCTCCGGTGTTGAGGCGTGTTTGGTCAAAAGCTCATTGAGGGATACCTTTGCCTGATCGAATGACTTCTTGAAATACAGAAGCCGTGCTTTTGTTAAAAGCACGGTAGCTTGCGTCTCGTCGCTAGTGATTTTGGAGAGAAGTTCACACTCCTTAAGCGCTCCATCGAAATCCCCAGCTTCTTCGAGAAGTCCGATCAGCATGAACCTTGAGTTCATTTGGTAGAATTTGTTGGGTGTGCTGGATTTGGCTACATGCTCAACCACTTTCCGCGCCTCATCACTGCGACCGTCACGCAGCTCTTTACCAGCCCAGCTAAGGCCCGCCATCCAGCCTTCAGCGGCGTCCAAATTTGAGTCGTAGAATTTCTTGAATTCGGCATGAGACTTTGTGTAGTCAGGCTTGAGATCAGCTATTTCTTTCTCAAGGTTGGTAACTTTCGTCAGAGCCTCTGGTGAAAGAGCAGCTTTTTTACCGTCTTTTTCGGTTTTGGTATTGCGAAGTTCCGTAATCTGCTTCTGCAAATCTTCCCGCCGTTTCGACAAATCTTTATCCTCTTGTCCGCGTACAGCGAGGATCTTGGCGAGGCCGGTACGCCTAGTTTTCACGTTGTGCTGAGACCAAGCGTAAACACCGTAGCCGGCAAGAGCCACGACAAGCAACGGACTGAGCATCATGAGAATGCGTTTCCTATTAGATGCGATCGAGTCAATGGAGTTAGAAAGGTTCTTTTGAAGTGAATCGGGACCTTTTAGATCACGCTCAAACTGTTTATTCATGGTCATAGTGTCGCCCCTGCTATCGAATAATTTCCTAGTTGTTTCAGCTAATTATTGCGGACAATCATCGCCTCATGTTGCCATCTTGAATGGGTCCGACACAACAACTTTTACCGTGAGTTCTGATATGTTTTGTTAAACCTTGTGATAAAATTAGTGAAATCAACCGATTTGCCATATTTTTTGGCATTATAACAGCTAGCGGAGCTCTAAGATGTCGCGTTTGGGAACATTTATGGTGCAGGAGGGGCTTTTGAGTGGCTCTGATCGGCGACTAATCCGTCGTGAAAGCGCGTCCCACAACGGTAGTTTTGCGAGGAGTGTTTTGGCGCTTGGCTTAATTCAGGAAGAAGAGCTTAGCATGCTGTTAGCAGCTCGTACGGCTTTTCGTCGGGCCGCTAAAGATATACTCCACGAGATGGATCCCGAAGTGTCGGGTGTAGTCCCTAACCACATATTGGCATGGTTGGAAGTTCTACCCCTGGCTATAAAGGATGGGGTTTTGTCTCTGGCTATGGTGGATCCGACCGACATCGACGCGTCCAATCAGGTACGTTTTTTCACTGGGCAACGCGTTAAACCAGTTATCGCAACGCGGAGTGAAATCTTACGGGGGTTGCGCAAAATCGGAGCGGAACTTCCACTAGAGGAAAACCAATTCGAGAGTTTCATCAGAAAACACGCAAGGCAGCCTTTTTCTGAGCACGCATCCCCGTCATCAACGGGTTCGGTTCAACCTGAACTAGGTATAGATCTTGTTCAAAAGTCTAAGCCTCAGCCCGATCAGGAAACGTTGAAAAAAACGATAACGTCACCAGAGGTGATCAACGGTGCGGCGGACGCTCAACCTGTGCGACCGTCCAGCAAATTGTCCGATTCAAGCTCTGATGGTGCCGTTTCGACAAAACGTCGTGATCTTAGTCTTGGGCTTGGCGCTTTGACCGATAAAGAGGCGCCTATCGTAGCGAGGCCACGTTCAGCTCATCCAGAACTATCCGTGGCTGTGCAGGCTGGAATGTCGATCCTGAATCGCTTTGCCGTAAAAGTTCAATTGACCAAAAGTATTGAAGAGGCTTTGCAAAAGTTTCTCGAGACAGTGGTCAAGGCTGGGCTTACGAACGGTATCTTGGCGCGTGTGCAAGGGCAGAAAGTTGATTTTGTCGTCCATTGGATGGATAGTGGTTTAGACTCCGTCGCGGGATTCTCTTTACCGCCTGAAATTGACGAAGGAGTTTTGGTGGCTGCATTGAAATGCAAATATCAAGACAACCCTTGGCTGAATATTGAGGCCGCATTTGGAGGTCAGGACTCTAAAGTTTTAGATTATTGGTCACAAGCTAGTGCAAAACCAGATTCAGTTTTTGTAGTAGAACGCCAAGATGGCGGTCTTGTTTGTGCGGTCAGCTTCGCGGGACAGTATGACCATGATGGTTTAAGGCAAATATTTGTAGACATGCTTCGTAACTTGAATTCCCGTCTTTAAGACTTGCCATCATAAACGAAGAAAAAACGCGCCCTAGTGGCGCGTTTTTGTGTTTTGGAGTGCATTGTTCGGTGGTTTGGTGGCTTGATAAAGAAGAGCAACAACAGAAAAGAGCAACAGAGGGGAATTTGATGAATCGGGAAGGGTTGTTTCAAAATATAATCCCTTTTTTGATTCAATGTGAAAACCACCGAACAATGCTACCAACCGAGGGTTGGATAGGGTCTTCTTCTGCACTAGACGTGCCAGTTACCGACGGGGACGTGGCTTAAATGCGGGTAGTAATGTCGGTGGGTTAGGCCGTCAAGGACAGGGGCGCTGTGTTGGTTTCATGATCAATATGTAAAAGTTCGTGACAGGCTTTAAGCCCTCTGACAGCTCGCCGTCCCTCTGGGATTTAGAAATTTAGCGCGCGGCTGAGGTCTTCTAGGGTAGAAACTGTCGTTATGGTTTGGGTCAGGGCTTGATCCTTCATCGCGTTATGACCTCCCCACCATATTTTACAGCTACTTGGCAGTTTAGCTTGCAGAACGTAAAGATAGCTTTCCTGACGCTTATCGCCAAACGGCTCATCGAGGGTCGTGTTACCCACCAGAACGACATCGGCTTTAACGGCTCTTGCAGCATCCGCCAGTGAGTGCGCCGGCAAATTGGGCCCAAAGTAATGGGGGATATGCCCATGGTGAGCAATTAAAATAGCCGCAGCAAGAATACCGAATTCATGCAGGTCCCCATCCCGGGTTGCAAGGCAGATGGACAAACCATGATCCTGATCTTTACGCGTTAGAGCTCTCACAGCAATCGTGTTGCGAAGATTAAAAAGTACTTGCATCAATTGGGAGCGCAGGATGGAGGACAGAGCATGTTCCTGCGCAAAGTTAAACACACCCGATGCGACCTGGTGACCAACTTCTCTGACAAGCGGAACCGCAAGACCTTTTAAAAACTGCATGGTGGACAAAAAGTTTCTGGCTGACTCAAGTTCAGCTTGAATCAGCACAAGTTCATAGTCACGTAATGCGTTGAGGCAGCGGTTTAAAATAATCGATTCAGCGGTTTCAGTGGGGGAGACGTTTTTGGCTTCGGTAACGACGGATGACGACATAGAGGACAACACTTCGTTACTCAACCCTGCGATGTGACTGATTTGATGACCAGACTTCACGAGGTTGGACAACAAACCAAGACGTTTGACGTCAGCCTCGTTATATTCGCGACGATTATTGGCAGTATTCCGACTTGGATCAAGAGCCTTGTAGCGACGTTCCCAAGCGCGAATCGTATGAGAATTCATCTCCACAAGTCTTGCGGCGGTCTTAATGCTGTACATTTTTCCTTCATTCATGGTCGTCATGATTCAAAACTCCACTATTTACCCTCAAGCGCACCAAAAAGCCTGGATTGCTCAATGTTGGTCAGTCGATCGAGACCAAGTGTTGTTTCGGAAATTGTTTCAGAATTTTGCTTTTCAACTCCGCGCATCATCATGCATAGATGTTGACCTTTCACTCGCACGGCTACCGCTCGCGGCTTGATGAGATCATTCAAGGCATTAGCAACATCGGTTGTCAGGTGCTCCTGGACCTGGAGTCTTCTTGCAAATAAATCAACCAGTCGCGGTATTTTGCTTAGTCCGATGATTTTGTCAGAAGGGTAGTAGGCTACACTAATTTCACCCCAAAACGGCAGCATATGATGTTCGCAGAGGCTGTAGAATTCAATTTTGTTGACACTGACGACGCCGCGGCTTTCGGTAGGGAAAATTCCTTCTCCCACGACTTGTTCCGGGGACGATTCATATCCAGAGAGTAGAAAATTTACGGCCTTGCCAAATCGTTCCGGAGTTTTTACTAAGCCAGCGCGCAGCGGGTTCTCGTTTTTTGCAGACTCTATAATAAGCCGGCCCGCGACACCAAGCTTTTGAAGTCGAGTCAGTCCTGTAAAAACATCTGGTAGTCGTTGTCCCAATTCTGAATTGAGGTCTTTATTTGTAGGTCTCATGTCACTAGATCTCCTGCTGGGACATTGTCTAATAAAGATTGACGGGGCGACTCAGAGTGATCACCCGTGATTTCTTGCTGACTTAAACTATCGGAGACAGTTTTGCTTAGTTCAGAGAAGAGTTCGGCAAAAGAGTTTTCCTGAAGTACTAGTGGTGTTCCGCTGTCCGAGGCAAGGCGGATGTCACGTGAGATCGGAATACTAGCGATGCATGGTATTTTGCGGTCTTTGAGAAATGACTCAAAGGTGTTTCCGCCAAAAATGTCTTCTACGTGTCCACACGCGCTGCAAGAGTGGCTCGCCATGTTTTGTACTACGCCTAAAATGGGAACTCCGAGTGTCTCGAACATCGATATTGCCTTGTGTGCGTCGATAAGCGCCACATCTTGGGGCGTCGTTACGATTACAGAACCGCTGAGCGGAATCCGCTCTGCTAAAGTCAGCTGAACGTCACCGGTGCCTGGTGGTAGGTCAAGAACTAGTACATCCAAATCACCCCAAAGGACGTCGTAGCAAAGTTGCTCTATCGCCTTCGATACCATGGGGCCGCGCCAGATCACTGGTGACCTGGCGTCGGATAGAAGCCCAAAACTTACAATTTTTACGCCGTGCCGCTCTTGTGGAACCAGCTTGCCATTACGAACGTCCAGGGTTCCCGTTAGACCGAACATGAGTTGAGCAGACGGTCCGTAAACATCACAGTCCATGAGGCCAACTTTTAGACCTAGTTTTGCCAGTCCGGCAGCTAAATTACTCGATATCGTTGACTTGCCAACTCCGCCTTTGCCCGAGGCAACGGCGATGATGTTTTTAGTTCCTAGGATGTTCTTCTTGTTGATGGCTATCCCGTAAGGCGTTTTTTTTGCGACAGGGGCTGGCTGGGCGCCCGCTGATGCGCTGGATGCTTTGCGGAAGTAAATGCTAACGCCAGTCAGATTCTCATGATCCAGATGGCGTAACAGGACCCTTTCGATGAATAGCTTTTGTCCAAGATTGAGTCCTGACGAATCAATGTGAACCTGTAGGCCACCTGACGCACCGGTTCGAACCTCCAGAACTCGTGCTCGCGTGTCTTTGTGTTCTTTGTTGAAGAGGCCTGATTCTTCGTGTTGGGAAGCGACGATAAGCCCAGCTCTGGCGGACGTTGCAACGAGGTTTGCCGCAGCGTCTGAGGTGAGATGGTCAGGTGTATCAGTAAAGTTATGCAAAACGTTGATCCTTTAAGCTACCGGCCCGATTTTGTCCACGCAGTATAGTTTTAGATATGGATTTTGTCTAGGTTTTGTCTTGCTTTTGTTGAATAAATTAAGCTTATTTACCTATAAATTTTGAAAATTATTAAAATACTTGTTGAAATGTCGTTAGAATTTGAATAGAGTTCGCCGCCCAAACGCCAAAGATCGGCACAGACTGGCTTCCCCATGCTGGTCACAAAGGAGACGTGATCCCCATGATCAATGAAAGTCAATTAAAACAGTCTGTTAAGAGCCCTGACGCACCGAGCAGAGTGACCTCTGATACACAGCAACCCGCGGACGTCAGCTCCGGCTCTTTTGAGTCGATGGGATTATCTGATGAGATTCTGAGAGGGATCAAGGAAGCCGGGTTTGTAACCCCAAGTCCGATTCAGGTGAAGGCCATCCCCCCGGCGTTGGCAGGTAGGGATCTCATCGGGCAGGCCCAGACTGGCACGGGAAAAACGGCGGCCTTCGGTTTGCCGTCGATGATGCACCTGAAGAACAATAAGTCCGTTGAGATTTTAGTCTTAACCCCGACTCGTGAGCTTGCGATCCAAGTTAGTGATGAGCTGTTTAAGCTTGGTAAATTTGCAAATGTGAAGACGGTCCCTGTGGTTGGGGGTCAAGGTTACCTGCGTCAAGTTGAGCTGATCAATCGAGGCTCCCAGGTCGTGGTAGCGACCCCGGGACGTCTAATGGATCACCTGCGTGAGGGCCGACTCAAAAGATTTACGCCGCATATCGTCGTGTTGGATGAAGCTGATGAGATGTTGGATCGTGGTTTTATTGACGACATTCGTCACATTATGTCGCTCATGCCTTCTGAAAGGCAGACTTTGCTATTTTCTGCCACGATGCCACCAGAAATCAAAGCGCTCACGCGTGAGTTTATGCGTGATCCGATTCACATCCAATTGAATGCGTCCCAACAAACGAATGTGGATATAGAACAGCGTTTAATTGTGATGCGTGGTCATGAGAGGGAATCTGCTCTAGTTAGGATTTTGGAGGTAGAAGCCCCTGAAAAAGCAATTATATTTTGTCGCACGAAACGTGACGTTGATGAGCTGCATAGTGCTTTGACCACCAGAGGTGTTGCCGTGAAGGCCATTCATGGTGATATGTCGCAGGCGGTTCGAAATCAGGCCGTTCAGTCCTTAAAAGATGGGCGTGCCAGGATTATTATCGCAACGGATGTGGCCGCGCGCGGTATTGATATCCCCAACGTGACGCATGTGATCAATTTTAACGTGCCTGAGAACCGTGAACGATACATCCACCGCATTGGTCGAACGGGCAGAGCCGGTAAACGAGGGTTGGCAATCACCATGGCGACCCCATCGGAAGTGCGGGGAAGCGATGTTTTTTCCGGTGACAGATCAGAAGAGTTTGTGGTCTCGGAAGTTCCGACGAGACATGACGTTAAATCTAGTATTGAAAAAGAACTGATCTCGAAAGTCGAGACCCTTCGCGTCCGTCCTGATCTGGTTGATCTTGCCAACCAGTTGGCTAGCAAATTTACGAATGAAGACTTGGCTCAACGTCTGGTCTCAATCCTTGCCCAAGGTCGACAAGTTTCGGGAGATGATCGTATTGGGGTGGGCGCAGAAGAGGCTCGTAGGCTTCTTAAAGGCCAGGGACGAGGACCAAGGTTCGCTTCTAACTCCGACAGAAATCGTCAGCACCGTGGTGGCTTTAGGGTCAACAACTCGTCTAAAGGCGGCTCATGGAATGACCGGAAGCCTGGGAAATGGCCGCGCAAAGGAGCATCTGATCGAGGTCCAGGATCATGGCGCCGTAAAGATGCACCATCTGATAGAGGTTCCGCTTTTAAATGTTGAGATGAGGTTTCATTTATCTTAGCATTCTGAATATGAAACAGGTCAAAATATACACGACCAAAATCTGCCCATACTGCGAGGCTGCAAAGCGCTTGTTCAAGTCATTGGGTGTGGCCTACGAGGAGATTTCCCTCGAGGGTCGTCACGAGGAAAGAACTCGACTTTCTGCCGAAAACGGCGGATGGCGAACAGTTCCCATGATCTTTGTGGGTGAGAGATTCATCGGCGGCTTCGATGACGCCAAGAAGCTTCACGACCGTGGGGAATTAATGCCGATCATCATGGGTTCCATGCCGTGAGCAGAGTGTCCTCTGCTGCGATAAACTTAACTCTTTTGCTGCTTGCCATAGGAGCAACTGTCGCTTGGATCAGAGATCAAACTAATAAAAATAACACTGAACCGAACGATGTGCCCGTACCAACCGTAAAGTCATCATCGGTGCTTGAATCACCATCGGAGCCATTCGACGAGGTCGAAATGGCGCAGTATCGTCAGATCATCGTCAGTCATTCGACGGGCGACTTTTCCGGCGCGGTAACTTTAATGGATCGTCTACTCGACGATCACAAAATCACCGAAAATTTTAGAGAATGGCTTATCCGACAAAAACCGATTCTACTGACAAGCTTGGCTTGGACCAAAATTAAAAGCCAAGACTGCGACGATGCGGTCAAGATATTTTACCGAGCGCTGGCAATCTCGCCAGTTATCGAGGCTCAAAAGGGTATTGGTTATTGTTTGCGGGTCATCAAGAACTGGCCCGAGGCCGCCAGTTATCTTGCGTTATATGTATTAGCAAAACCTGCAGATATTGAGGGTCGACTTATGTACGCTGATACGCTTGAGTCACTCGGACGCTACGATGAAGCGGTGAGTATATTAGAGGGCGCACCGACACTGGCCGATGCCACGTCAGAAATGAAAGAACTAGCCAAACAACGCCTGACTGCAATGAGGGCGAAAGCAAAAAGTGGAGCGGGTCAAAAAACAGAGCGAAGTGAAAACTTCTTTGTAAGTTATCACGAGGACTCTCATGACGGCATTCTCAAACAGGTGCTGGAGATACTTGAGGCTGGAATGAGTGAGTACTCATCCCTACTGGGCGTAACTCCACCCGCAAACCCGATCGAAGTCATTCTTTATCGTAAGGAAGACTTTGTTGATGTGATCCCAGGTGGACCGGGTTGGGCGGAGGGTGCGTTTGACGGGCGCATGCGTGTTCCCGTATCGCCAGACATGCTCGGAGACGTAAACGGTCGTTTAGCGATCATACTGCGGCATGAGTTGTCCCACGCCGTATTGTCTAACAGAAGTGGCGGCAGGCCTTGGCCCACCTGGTTTGATGAGGGTCTGGCCCAATACTTAGCCTGCCGAGGTCGAACGTGTGAGTCGTTTAAGTTTCCAGCTAAACTCATGTCATTCAGCACAGTTGCCAGGCTTACTCATCCATTCGTCACGCTGGACGACATCGATGCCAGTACGGCCTATCTTCATAGTCTTTACATTGTTCAAGGTATTTTTAGATCTAAAGGTGATGCGTGGCTTGACCTGCTTTCCAGCCGGCTGCCAGCGAGTGGGCCGGTAACGTCAGACTTCGTCGCGGAGACGCTTGGATGGTCATCGTTTGATGAGCTTTGGGGTTTGGCTGGCGAGCGGTGGAGCCAAAAGCTCCAGCCCTAAAATAAAATAACGGATCTAATACTTTTTCCCTCGTGCATGTAGTCGAAGGCTTTATTGATGTCCTCAAGCTGCATGGTGTAGGTGATCATCTCGTCAATTTTTATCGAACCCTGCATATAATCATCGACGTATTTTGGTAGTTCACTTCGGCCTTTGACGCCGCCGAACGCGCTACCTTTCCAGACCCGGCCAGTGACAAGCTGAAACGGCCTGGTTGATATTTCCTGTCCAGCACCTGCGACTCCGATCACAATCGACTGCCCCCAACCGCGGTGGGCACATTCAAGTGCCGCGCGCATCAGAGACACATTACCTACACATTCAAATGAGTAATCAACGCCCCATTCAGTCATCTCGACGATGACTTGCTGGATCGGCCGATCGATTTTTTGTGGATTTAAAAAGTCCGTTGCCCCAAATTTTTGGGCTAAGGGCCACTTGGAGTCATTGATGTCGACCCCGATAATTCTTGAGGCGCCGGCCATGCGTGCACCTTGAATCACGGATAGACCGATGCCTCCGAGGCCAAAAACAGCTACGGTGGACCCCTTCTCAACGCGAGCGGTATTTAAAACGGCGCCGATGCCAGTGGTGACACCGCATCCTAAAAGGCAAACTTTGTCCAAGGGCGCATTGGGGTTAATCTTTGCCAGGGCGATTTCTGGTAGCACCGTGTATTCAGCAAATGTGGAGCACCCCATGTAGTGGTGTATGGGTTTGCCGTTTTTTGAGAATCTGGAGCTTCCATCTGGCATCAGCCCTTTTCCTTGAGTCGATCTGATCTTGACGCAAAGATTTGTTTTGCCAGAAAGGCAAAATTTACAGCTCCCGCATTCAGGCGTGTAGAGAGGTATGACGTGATCGCCTTTGTTTAAAGATTTCACTCCGGGACCAATGGCCTCGACGATACCGCCGCCTTCGTGGCCAAGTATGACCGGAAATAAACCTTCTGGATCATTCCCGGATAGCGTGTAGGCATCCGTATGACATACGCCCGTGGCGATCATTTTTACGAGGACCTCGCCCTGACGCGGCTCCTCTAAATCGACCTCTTCCACGCTTAAAGGTTGTCCTGCTTTCCAGGCGACAGCGGCTTTAATTTTCATCTACTTCCTCATCATCGACGTTTTATGTCCTTATGAGATAGCTAGATTTACTAAAAAAATCAAGAATATAAGACACTTGGAGTAAGTGTGGTTGTTGTGCTTATAACTCATGCACAACGATTAGCGGTTGGTCTCGACGATCGTGTTGCCATGAATCGGGTGGCAAATTTGCGCTTATGTTTGTAAGCTACCGTCTACTGAGATTGGCAATTGATAAATAGTTAAAAGATTCTATGAGACGATAGGAGTGCACATGAGTGAAGTTTTAGTTGTTGCTAGCAAAGTAAAAGCGCTAATCAAAAAGCATTCTGATATGAATACGTCTGCAAGCGTCATGGATGCTTTGTCCAAAATCGTAGAGCGCGAAGTATCGCGGGCTATTGAGCGTGCAAAAGCCGATAAAAGAAAAACAGTGATGGATCGGGACTTTGAAGGGTGAGTATCTCCGCGAGCTGCGTTAGGCAGTTCTCCGGATGTAAATCATAGCTTTGTCGTCGGCATGGACTACGTCCTTGCCGATTTCATTTATGAGGGCGAATATTTCGTCTGGGCTAATAAGAATTCGCTGAGGTTGTTTCGAAAGTGTGCGAATGAGCTTACTTATTGGACGAGAACCCTCGAGGCACCCGTCACTAAAAGAGAAAATAAAGTCTCCTACATCTAGTTTGATCGTCGTGATATCCACACTAATTTGATCGACAGCACCAAGAGCTTGGCCACGGGCAGTAATGAGTTTAGCTCCAGAATTATTGACGTGGATCCATCCCGCCATGCCGTGGACTGCAATAGATGTAGTGCCGTCGTCTTCCATTTGTGCGGCGCAAACAGCCGAACCAACATTACCTCGGAATAGATTATAAAGATGGATATTAAGTTCCTTGATAGTCGAGTCTAATGGGGATGGTTCGAAATCTTTCTTACGAAGGAGGCTTACGATCGCTGCGACCGCCAGCGCCGCTGCCGGCCCTTTACCCGTGACGTCGCCTAGGAAAAATCTGGTTTTATGGTGTCTTCCATCGCTCAAAAAAATCCAATCGCCGGCAAGTCTTTCTGCCGAAATATATTTGCAAGCCCAAGCGGTCGTCTCTCGAGAACCAGTCATCTGGTTTGGTAAAAGAGTTGACTGGACAGTTTGTGCAAGCTCAAGCCTGTCATCTATGTTTTGAAGCTGACTTTCTAAATAGCGCTGATTCGCATGTTGAACGGCCATTTCGATACCAGAGACAGATGCAATAAATACGAACAATATGAGATCAAAGACCCATGTTAGACCGACGATATGGGTAGAAATTGAAAAATTAAACGTATCTGCGACGAGCCGAGCAAGATCGAAAAAAGCCAAGGTACAGCCAATGAGTAGAATTCCACTGAAAACTAGTGCAATCCTTGATCTGACGAGTGACTTTGATGACTTTGAAAGTAGTCCCGCCATCGAAATAGCGACAAATAGAGAGAACAGGTACACCACGGGCTTTAAAATAATCGCGAGCACATCGAGGCAAGTTGTGGCGGTTTTGTAATCCAGTGCGGTAAAGCACGCGACGTTCAGTAATGTAATGGCTACGAACAGAGCGCTAGTAAATCGATCTGCGCGCGGAAGGTCGAGCCTAAAGAAGGCATATATAAAACGCGCCATTAGCATCAGGCTATAGTTTCGCGCCATAAGGGCTAACAGTTCCGTTGTGTGACCGCTAAGCCCAAGTCCTGACGAATAACTAGACCTCATATAGAGTTCAAGGCTTGATGTTAAACCAAATAGTAAAAACCACATGATTTCTTGGTTTCGACGCACGAACATGAAGAGCATGGCAAATACGACGCAGAACGATAGCTTTGGCAGGAGGTATAAAAGTTGGAGGCTGGTCGCATTATCATGAGCAAAGTACGCTAATGGGGCGAGTGAATCTCGCGGTCCGATAACTAGATCGCCACGATTTGATATTCCTTGATAGGGCAGATCACCTGGTTGCACCTTGATTGCGATGGAAACGGTTCCATCGGATCGAATGAATTGGCGCGGTATAGGAGCCAGCATAGTCTCACGGCTGCCCTGAAACACCAATTGATTATTAAGATATAGATCCCATGTCTTCGCGAAGATGATAATGCTATGCAAACTGATG
>JBEIGW010000041.1:0-14601 GCA_040381655.1 Deltaproteobacteria bacterium | reverse complement strand
GCCGGCAAGAACCTTAGTGACTCGGTCGCGCTCACCGCTGAGGCGTTTCTTCTCGGCGACTATGTCAATGACTCCACTTGCAGGTATGTAGGCCTCAAAACCTTTACCGATTGTGACGAGAGACTGCCCAGGGCGTTGGATGTTAGGCGAAGCTGATAGGTTGCCAACCGTAGCCAGACGTTTAACTAGAGGCGATACATCCATCACAATTTTACTCAAGTTAGCGTCTGCTCGCATGTGAATGTCGACGATTTCTTTCGGATTTATTTGCGCTAAAGCTCGTGTTGAGCGAACACCCGTAATCAGTTCCTGTACTAAGGACCAAGCGTCCCCTGCCTCTCTAAATCGCATAAGTTTTGAGCCATCTGGATAATCGGCGATAACCAGGCTCTCGGGTCTTTTCCATGCGGGATGAGACGGGAGGCGATGCCAAAGCTCTTCTGTTATAAAAGGCATAACAGGTGAGAAAAATCTGAGAATCCCCTCAAACACATAAACGAGAACGCTAACAGCCTGTGACTTTTCTTTTTCGTTTTGACCTGTCAGGGCCTCTTTTGCACATTCAAGACCCCAATCACAATAACTTCCCCACGTGAAATGATACATGCGGTTAATGGCCTCATTGACGCGAAATTGACCGAGTAGCTTTTCAACATCGTCAGCGGCACGCGCAAATTCCTCTACGAGCCATTTGCTGGCTAAATCTAAGCGCTCTGGATCAAGCGGCTCGATCTTGGCGTCTTTTGATGTATAACGCATGAGAAAGCGTGCAGAATTCCAAAGTTTGTTTACAAATCTGGCGCCGTGTTCAAAATCACCGACCTCCATACGCACGCGTCCGCCCAATGGCGATAATGCTACACCAGTAAATCTCAGGGCGTCGGTGCCGTGCTTTGAAATAATATCAAGAGGGTCTATCCCGTTGCCCAGAGTTTTTGAAAACTTACGGCCCTGCTTATCACAAATGGTCGCCGCCATGTAGACGTCTTTGAATGGCACTTTGCCTTGAGTTTTGAGTCCAACCATCACCATTCTTGCTACCCACAGAAATAAAATCTCATTAGCTGTGACAAGCGTGTCGGTAGGATAAAAGTACTGAAGGTCTTTTGTTTTCTCCGGCCATCCAAATGGAGAAATGGGCCAAAGCCAGCTACTAAACCAGGTGTCTAAAACATCTTCATCTTGCTTAATATCAGCCGAACCGCAGGACTCACACTTGGAGGGGTCATCCATACCAGTCGTAATTCCGTTACAAGACTTGCAGTACCAGATGGGGATTCTGTGGCCCCACCAAATTTGGCGACTGATACACCAGTCTTGAATATTTTCGAGCCAGTGCAGATAAGTCTTCTTCCAAAGATCAGGATGGAACTTTAACTCCCCACTCTTCGCGGCTTCGATGGCTGGTCCCGCCAGATCTTTCATTTTCACAAACCACTGAAGTGATAGTCGAGGTTCGATGATAGCCTTAGATCTGTCTGAGTGAGGTACTGCGTTGCGGTGCGTCTCGTCTTTAATATAGAGACCGAGCTCTTTCATTCCTTTGACGACTTCTTTTCGCGCGACAAATCGATCAAGCCCCTTGAACCGCGCAGGACAATTGTCCGCAATGGTGCCGTCGTCGTTCATGATATTAATAAACGGCAGATTGTGACGTTTACCCATTTCAAAGTCGTTAAAATCGTGTGCCGGTGTGATTTTGACACAGCCCGTTCCGAAATCAGACGCCACGTATCCGTCGGCGATGATGGGTATCATGCGATCGGTGAATGGTAACTTGACGTGCTTACCTACCAGATGTTTATAACGTTCGTCATCCGGATTGACCGCTACGGCCGTATCACCCAGCATAGTCTCCGGACGTGTCGTTGCAATCGGGATAAACTCACCGGGCAGTTCGGCCACCGGGTAATTAAAATGCCAAAGTGTGGCATTCATTTCCACGGATTCAATTTCGTCGTCACTAATGGCAGTCTTTAATGCAGGATCCCAATTCACAAGCCTTTGACCGCGGTAAACGAGGCCTTCTTTGTAAAGCTGAACAAAAATAGCCCTGACCGCTTTGCTTAGATGGGGATCCATCGTGTAGGCCTCGCGGTCCCAGTCACAGGAGAATCCCATCGAACGAAACTGCTCAGTGATCATGCCTCCATATTTCTCTTTCCAGGCATGAAGACGTTTTAGCATCTCGTCGCGACCGATTTGCTGGCGGGTTTTGCCCTCTTCTTTTTCAAGTGATTTCTCGACCATCATCTGAGTCGCAATACCGGCGTGATCTGTACCTGGCAGCCAGAGAGCGTTGAATCCTTTCATCCGCTTCCAGCGCACTAAAATGTCTTGAATGGTGTAAGTCGTACCGTGCCCCATGTGCAACTGACTCGTCACGTTCGGTGGTGGCATGAGAATGGTGTAAGGTTTTTTTGTGCTATCAGTGGCGGCTTTGAAATAGCCTCCCTTTAACCAATATTGGTACCAGTGCTTTTCAAAAACCTTTGGGTCGTACGTGGTTTCCATGTCGGACATGCAAAAAACCTCTTTTCGAAGCGTGTTCGGACACAACAGACGAAAAAAGGCTCGAAGGGTCAGCCTCTTAGAGTCGTCTGGAACCTTTGTTTTTAACACAATTGTGCTCTGATTGGGAGTAAATTGGCGGGGGTGTTGACCCTAGCGTTGGCTGGAGGAGACTGACTGCGGGGAGGCGGACTGCATGATTAAGCGGGCGGTGGACTGGACATCACAGGCAGACCCGACGCATCCGTAAACTTTTTGGATCCTTTGTACGTCACCTATCGATAAGGAGCGATTAGCAAGACCCTCTCCAATCATGATGCTCGGGTTCATAATGGATGAACTATCATAGTCTTCAGTAACATGTGCTAAACCGAGCCAGTGCCCCAATTCATGCGTTGCAAGGCTCTGCAAGTCGACAATTTCTCGCTGATCGATGGGACTCTGTAGTAAAGCATCTGCCATGAAGTAAAGCTCATGGTTGTATCGGATGTCAGCAGCATCGATGGTCTGATAGTAGTTGTTTGGGTTATTCCAGATTGTGGTTGCTAACACGACACTGCGCTTGCCTGTTTTCCCCCAATTTTTATCAAAATAGTTGCCGTTTACGCCGTCTTTAAGGGATGAGTAAAGGTCAGGGAACGAATCTCCAGTGACGGCAGCATGTTTCCCGTCATGACGAAACAGCCTTTTGCCAACGGCCGTCTCCCAGGTTTTCATTGCCGCAAGAAGTAAATTTAATTGCTGATCGGACATGGTCGGATCCGATTTAAAGGGTATGGGGAGACTTTTCCACCCGCCTGGCGCATGCAAACCAAACTCCACCGAGTTTGGGTCATCGCTATTGGCCAGCTGCGTCCCACTTGGTCGAGAGTGATCGTCGTGAAGGCTAGCTTTGTACATCTGTGCGCCGCAGGCGATGAAGTTCGTGAACGCTGCAATGAGCGCGCCTAAGACCAACAAATATTTTGCGCCTAATCCCAAGATCGACCTCTGATATCCACAGTTTACCCACAGTGCCGGCCGAGGTGCCGGACTGTAGAGGATTCGGAGAATCGGTGGGGATTGCTGAGGGTCTTTGAAATATACAGCAATATTAATTACTTAGACTGTGGCAAAACCACGGCCTTAATTCGGCGAACACCCCGACTTGAAGCCTCTTCTTTTTGAATTTTAAAGCCACCGAGCTCTTTTGTGTTTTTGACGTGAGGGCCGCCGCAAACTTCCGTGGAGAAATCCCCCATGAAGTACACATTGACCCGATCACCGTAACGATCTTCAAATAATCCAATGGCCCCTGCCGATTTAGCCTCGTCGAGAGACATGTCTCTCAGGTCAATATCAAGCCCTCGCGCGATCTGGTCATTGACCATATCTTCAACGGCCTTGACCTGTTCGGGCGTCATTTTATCGGGATGACTAAAGTCAAAACGAAGTCTCTCAGGCGTAATGTTACTGCCCTTTTGTGCAACGTGAGCGCCAAGTACGCGCCGAAGTGCTTCATGAAGTAGGTGCGTAGCCGTATGAAGCTTCGTGCTTTCCTCGGAAGTATCGGCCAGTCCGCCTTTGAACAGCTTTTCTCCAGCAGTCCTGCTTTTGGCCTGATCTTCTTCAAAGGCTCTGATATAGGTTGCAACATCCACAGTTAGTACGCGCTCCTTGGCGATTTCTTGCGTGACTTCAAGTGGGAAACCAAAAGTCTCAAACATAAAAAAAGCCAATTTACCGTCGATCATGCTGCCATTAATTTTCGCGAGCTCTTTTTCAAAATGCTTCAAACCTTGCCCCAATGCCTTGGAGAATTTTTCTTCCTCCTCGCGCATGGCGCCTACGATGCTATTTCGTTTAGTTGTCAGCTCAGGGTAATGACCATCGTAGGCTTTCATAAATGCATCAACTAACTGATCGATGTAATGAGGCTCTACGTGAGCTTTGTTAGCCAGCCTGAAGGCTCGACGTAAGACGCGTCTTACGATATAGCCAGCACCGATGTTGAGAGGCAGGACTCCGTCAGCGATCGCAAACATTGCAGCTTGAATATGGTCGACGATGATGCGCTGTTCAGTCGCTGATAACTGCGGTGTCTTTTGTTTGATGATCGTCATCGCCTCGTCATAAATACTGGATTCGTAGACACTTGTGGATCCACTCAGAATGGAACACACTCTTAAAAGCCCCATGCCAAAGTCCACATTTGGTTTTGGCAATTTGACAAAGGTACCGTCCTGCTTTTTTTCGTATTCCATGAAGACGTTGTTGCAGATTTCAACGTACTTTCCGCATTTGCAAGCTGGCGAGCATTCAGGATTACCCAGCGTGCAATTTGAGCGTGTTATGAAGAACGTTTCAGAGTCTGGGCCGCAGGGGCCAGCACCACCCACGGGACCCCAAAAGTTGTCCTCGCGACCCAGTTTGAAAATACGCTCCTTGGGTATTCCTAGTTTCGCCCAAGCGTTGTAGCTGACATCATCAAAAGGTATTCCGCCCTCTCCGGCGAAAACGGTGCAGGCAAGTTGCTCAGGTTTAAAGGGCAGCACTTTAGTCAAAAACTCGTAGGTCCAGGTGATAGCCTCTTCTTTGAAGTAGTCACCTAAACTCCAATTGCCAAGCATTTCAAAGAATGTGCAGTGCCAGTCGTCGCCAACTTCATCGATATCTTGAGTGCGGATACACTTTTGCGAATTGACCAGCCGTTTGCCCGATGGGTGTGGCGCTCCCATTAAAAATGGCACTAGAGGATGCATCCCAGCCGTGGTGAAAAGAACGGTCGGATCATTCTCTGGCTGAAGAGAGCCAGATGGGATCTGGGCGTGAGCCTTTGATTTGTAAAATTCAATATATTTTAGCCGGAGCTCGCTAGCCTTCATAAAAGTATCCTCTATCGACCGTTATTCGACGCTCAAAAGCTCGACTTCAAACACCAGCGGAGCATTGGGTGGAATCACGCTCCCCACACCTTTTTCACCGTAAGCCATGCCTGATGGGATAGAGAGTCGTCGGCGCTCTCCCACTTTCATGCCATCAACACCCTTGTCCCAACCCGGAATAACTTGTCCTTGACCGAGAGTGAATGTGAAAGGAGCTTTACGAGTTTCGCTTGAGTCGAAGATTTTTCCATCAGTCAGCGTGCCAGTATAGTGAACCGTAACTTTTTTACCGGATGCGGCGGCGGCACCAGTGCCTGGCTTTAGTGTTTCGATTTTTAGTTCAACGAAATCTGAACCTGCAGCCGCGCTACTAGGTGCTGACGAGCTGGCCGTATTGGAATCACTAGAGCACTTGGTGCAGCTTGCCAAGTTGAAGGCTGTCAGAATGACTGCAAGAGAGAGAATGCTGCAACCAAGAAAAGACTTTGAGGTAAGCATGTTTTTTTGCTCCATAACTTGTGAAACGTTCATAAAATCAGGGTGACTCACACGGGTGTCCGCCATTTTAGGGACTTCCCCACTAAGATGTCTAGAGGATTGTCTTTGCTGCTATTTTTAAGATTAAGCCGTGTAGCTCACGATGGCTTTGGCTATTTGATCAAGTCCCTTGAGGCTTGCTCGGTCGGGGCTCAGGAGCGCGGGGCAGGTGATGTTCACCTCGCTGAGCCATCCTCCGATCATGTCGATGCCGGCAAAAAAGACCCCTTTTTTAAGCAGGGTCTCCGCAACGCCCGTGGCCACGTCCATATCCCGTTCTGTCGGCTGGTAGTCAGCCAAGGTAGAGCCAGCCCGCGTGTTGGCTAAAAATTCACCAGTTTTTGGGATTTTTAAACACCAGGCAACTGGCTTTCCGGCGACGGTAAAGGCTCTGACCTCGCCTTTATGGATTGCAGGATTGAATTCCTGAACCATTCTGGATTCTTTACCGTTCATTGTGGCCACATGAAGCCTCTCCAAGAGACCTCTTTCATCATCAATGTGCTCAATTCCACGACCCCCATAAAGACCGAGTGGCTTGATGACAATATTGGAGTTACAGCGAGTCTTGGCAAAAGCCATAAGTTCGTCGGCGTCACTCGATACAATGGCTGGCTTTGTGAAAAGAGGGAAATCCAAAATACATAACTTCTCATTAATTTCTAGCAAAGCCCTCGGTGAATTGACGACTGAGGTGCGAGATGCGACGGAGTCCAAAATCCAGAGAGTTGCAATGTAATCAAGGTCATACGGGGGTTCTCGTCGCATATGGATGGCCGAAAAATCAACAAGGGCAACCCGCTCGGTTTTTGACATCGACATCTCAGCGGTCTTTTTGCCAAATTCCACTCGCCGCGCCATGGCATAGGTGTCAGTTGGATGAAGTGAGCGTGTTAATTCGCGGCCCGTGCATATGTAAATGGTCGCGCCCAGTTGATGAAGTGCAAACGCCATTTTAATAGACGTATCCCAGGCTAAGTTAAGCCGTTCGACGGGGTCGATGACAAATAGATGACTACCTTGATTTTGTACCATATACCGGCCTCTGAAAAAGCGATCTATCCGGCCAAAATTTATTCGCAACTCAAACGTCCATTCGTTATTCTACCACCCATTTTAGAAAATGGAGAACCTCGGCATGCAACTTCGAAAATTAGAGGACTTAGACCTCAAAGGAAAAAAAGTTTTTCTGAGGCTCGATCTGAATGTGCCCGTTAAGAACGGCCAAATTCAAGACGAAACTAGAATCACCGAAGCATTGCCAACCATTCGCTACATCCTCGAGAGGACACCAAAGCTCACCATGGCCAGCCATCTCGGGCGTCCGAAAAACGGTGGATCACCCGCCGATAGCCTTGAGCCAGTTGGTCAAAGATTGTCGGAGCTTCTTGATCGAGAGGTTGTTCTTTACCCTGATTACACCCGGGAGTCATCTGCAGCTCTTTTGACATCCCTCGGTAAAAACCAAGTAATGCTTCTTGAAAACTTGCGCTTTAATTCCGGCGAGGAAGCCAATAATCCTGATTTTGCTCACGCGCTCGTGGACGGTTATGACTTCTACGTTAACGATGCTTTTGGAACTTGCCATAGAGCACATGCAAGCGTGAGTGCAGCTGCAGAATTGCTTTCCGCAGACCGTCGGGCAGCGGGATATCTCATCCAAAAAGAAATCACGGCACTGAGTGGTATCGTCAGCAAGCCAGAAGCGCCATTTACCGTCATCATGGGTGGCAGCAAGGTGAGCGATAAGATCGCTGTTATACTGAATCTCCTCAACAGCTGTAACCACATGCTGATCGGAGGCGCCATGGCTTATACGTTCCTTAAATATAAGGGCGTTGACGTGGGCTCGTCTCGCATAGAGTCTGATAAGCTTGATCTAGTGGATACAATCATGCGAAACGCTGAGGCGCGCAAAGTTCAAATTCACCTACCCGTAGATCACTTGTGCGCGAAGGAGTTTAACGAAAAGGCAGACGCTGTAGCCGTTAAAGGGCCCATTCCGGCGGGCCTGATGGGTCTTGATATTGGCCCAGAGACTCAGAAAAACTTCGCGCGAGTGATCAGAGAATCCAAAACAGTATTGTGGAATGGACCTATGGGTGTTTTCGAATGGGATAAATTTGCCAAAGGCACCATGGCTATCGCTGAGGCGATGTCTGAGGTTAAGGGAAAGACCGTCGTTGGCGGCGGTGATTCGGTATCGGCTGTTCAGAAGTCAGGTTTTGCTAGCAAGATGACCCACATCTCGACAGGCGGAGGAGCCAGTTTGGAGTTTTTGGAGGGAAAAATGCTTCCGGGCATCAAAGTTCTTTTAAAATAAGTTTTTATAAAAAAGGTAACAATCGTGGCACGCAAAAAATTTTTAGCTGGCAATTGGAAGATGCATAAAACCCGTCGGGAAGCGTCCGATTTTTTTACATCGTTCACAAAGATTCTTGCGGACGCAGGCGATGTAACAAAGTCAGTTGATGTTGGTTTTGGTGTTTCATCTACCTTATTTGACACGTGCCTGACAAAATCTGAGGGTACGGGTATCAAAATTTTGGCGCAAAATTGTCACTTCGAATCCCAAGGCGCTTTCACGGGCGAAACATCTGTGCCGCAGTTGTTGGATGCGCACCTTCACGGGGCTATTATTGGCCACAGCGAAAGGCGTCAGTACTTCAACGAGACAAACGACGCAGTTGGCAAAAAATGGAATGCGTTATCAACCGCGGGCATCTTGCCGATCGTTTGCGTGGGAGAGACCAGACAAGAGCGAGAGGCTGGCAAGACCTTAGATGTGGTGAGGACGCAAATTGATGAGGCCTTGAAGTTTGTCTCTGATGGAGCCAAATCAAAAGAATTTGTTATCGCCTACGAGCCTGTTTGGGCGATAGGTACGGGGTTGACCGCCACGCCTGATCAGGCGGAGGACGTTCATAAAGTGATTAGAGAGTTATTATCCAAACATTTTGGCGCGCCCCGCGCCGGAGTCCTAAGAATTCTATACGGCGGCAGCATGAACGCGGCTAACTGCAAAGATCTGCTATTAAAGCCGAATATCGATGGGGGCCTAGTTGGCGGCGCGTCGCTTAAACCGCAAGATTTTGCCACTATGGTCATGACGGCTAAGACGCTTCTTTAGACTCCTAATCGATTAGAGTCTTCGAATCAAGCTTCCGCTTAGGGCGTAGATTTTGCCTATGTCTTTTAATATCTGACGGAAATCAATTTCCAAATCCTGAATCAGGCCCGTGCGAACGTCGAACACCCAGCCGTGCACGGAAAAATTAGGATTTTGAAGAATCGCTTTTTGAACGGCTATATATTTCAAAATGTTCACACACTGCTCTTGCACGTTAAGTTCCACGAGTCGATGATATCTCGCGTCCTCGTCGTCGATAGATTCGAGATGATCAAAGTGAAGCCTATAAACGTCACGAATTTGCCTCAGCCATGGATTTAGCACCCCCATGTCCCGAGCCTCCATCGCAGCTTTGACGCCACCACAAAGAGTGTGTCCACACACGATGATTCTTTGCACTTTTAGATGCGTCACTGCAAAATCGACGGTCGATAGAATATTCATGTCAGCGTTATGAACCAAATTAGCGACGTTTCGGTGCACGAAAACGTCACCCGGGGGTAGGCCAATAATAGAATTTGCCGGGACGCGGCTATCTGAACAACCAATGAAAAGCGTCTCAGGCGACTGGCCAGAGGCCAAGTCTGCAAAGTACTCAGGTTGATTTGCTTTGAGATCAGCCGCCCATTTGCGGTTATTGTCGAGCATCTTCTTGTAGGGGTCCATAAACTATCAGCCTCGCTATTTGTGGGAACCGTCTTATTCTAGAATGAATCGCATTATCTGCAAAATAGGTTGTCGAGATTAGTAACTCGAATTGTAATCGTCGTCCGTCAAGATCTCAACTTTCTGGGCCATTATTAATTTAAAAAACCAAATTTTTAGCAATTTCGCAGGGCAATTTTCAGAGGCCTTTGGCTAGGCCTATTTTTGGGCGATAATAGCCAAGAAACTCAAGCAGAAAGAATAACTGTGTCAAAATCTTCCATAAAAATTATGGCTTTTGTCGTCCTGATTATCGGTGGCTGTAAAAATCTCGATAAGTCATCGTCAACGTCTGAGCTCTACTCCGCATCAGTCTCATTTAGGGAGGGGCCGGGCTCGATTCTTCGCGTTACTGACCCAGGCGCTGGCCCCCACTCATCGAAGCTTTGGACTTGGGAGAAATGGCGATCGCGCGAGTTATTGAAGGCTCAGCTGTTGGGTGCCGGTTGGATTTATGGTCACGACGCCGCTCGTCACTTGTCTCACTATTTTGGCAATTCCGGCGCAGAGCTGCAAATCGAAGCCAAACGATTTTTCTATGAGTGCCCCGAGGCGCGGTCTCTATATTTAAAATGGCTAAAGGCAGCTTTCGAGCGCGTAAATCAACTGCCGGAGGGCCAGCACGAGTTTAGTCTCACAGCGAATGAGTCAGGGGCATGCAAGAAGGAAGACTCCATAAATTGGTATTACGCGACCGGCGGATTCAATGTTTACTTTCGAGGTCTTGCTTATGTTGAAGGTCGAGTTTCGCCAGCATGGCGAACCCTCACATTTGTTGGCGAGTACTATGATCGCTATAACTGGGACGTGGGCGATAGCTTTGTTATTAACAACACGGAGACCCGCGAATCAAATATGGGCGAATTTCATTTGATGGGTCTTGCGAGAGAGTATGATCTATCAGGAGAATACATAGAGAATTTCACTTGGCGTGATGGTCAAGGCTTCGACGCGCTCAAGGCGCAGGCGGACGCAAAAAGCAAATAACGGGATCACGGCTCTATTCAGTTAAGCCAAGTTTGAAATGATGCCCAAGCCTTTGAGACCTTCTCTGCTTGGCGGTCTTTTTTACCCTGACCCCGAACTTTTGGAATTGCTGGTAGCAATCCGAAGTTAGCATTCATGGGCGCATAGTCACCGAGTGGGCCTACCGTGATGTAGTTGACAAGAGCTCCAATCATAGAATCAGACGGAGGATTGCGGCGTTTTTTACTCTGTAATTTATTTGCAGCCTGACTACCAGCAATAAGCCCTATCGCAGCCGACTCCGTGTAGCCTTCAACGCCGGTGATTTGACCTGCAAGGAATACGCGGGGATTTGACTTAAAGGACAAATCTTCGTTTAGTGCATCTGGGCTTTTAATATAGGTATTTCGATGCACAGACCCAAAACGTAAAAATTCCGCGTTCTCAAGCCCTGGGATGAGCCCGAAAACACGCCGCTGCTCAGGCCATTTCATTTTTGTTTGAAAGCCGACAAGAGAGAACATGGTCGCATCAACATTTTCTTTGCGAAGTTGTAAGTTGGCGAATGGCCAACGTCCAGTTCTAGGATCAGTCAAACCCACAGGTTTCATCGGCCCGAATCTTAGCGTGTCTCTGCCGCGCTCAACCATGACCTCAATCGGTAGACAGCTTTCAAAATATTTTACGTCCTCAAAGTCATGAAGGGGCATTTTTTCAGTGGAGGCTACAGCATCGATAAACCTATTATATTCGTCTTCGTTTAGAGGAAGGTTTAGGTAATCACCGCCGTCTTCGCCTTTTTGCCAGCGGTCCGCAAAAAAACCAGAATCCATATTGATTGACTCAGCGTCAATGACAGGGGCGATGGCATCATAAAAATGAAGTCGCTCAGCACCACCTGCCAGAGCTTTTACCTGTGAAGCTAAAGTGTCTGACGTAAGGGGGCCAGTTGCGATGATCCATACCTGATTTTGAGCATCAAGTTCCGCAAAAGATGGAATGTTGCGCACTTCTCCGTGTAGGCGCTCGACGCGATTGGTGTCTAGGAGAGCCTGACTAATGGCGTTAGAAAAACGTTCGCGGTCGACGGCTAGGGCTTGGCCGGCGGGAACCCGAGCTTCATGAGCAGATCGAATGATTAAACTATCTAAGGCTAACATCTCACGCTTTAGTTGGCCGGGAGCAGAGTCTTGGGCCAAGGATTTAAGGCTATTACTGCAAACAAGTTCAGCTAGGTTGCCGGTTTGGTGTGCTGGGGTCATCTTGATGGGGCGCATCTCGTGAAGGCACACCGGTATGCCGCGTTTAGCAAGTTGCCAAGCAGCCTCGCATCCAGCCAAACCTCCACCAATGACATGGGCCTTCATATGGGGTAACTCCTCAAAAAGTTGCGCACGTGGGGAGGGAAGTACCACACAAAAAATCTCCTTTCAAAACAATCCGTGCATTGCTAGGCTTGCCGCTAATGAATATTGAACCTGAAATCATCAGTGGTTTAGGCAGCTTTCGTTCCCGAAGGGCTGTGGATTTAATTGAAGAAGGGCTGCAGGCAGCCAGCCAGGGCCGCTACGATCAGGCCACAAAACGTTTTAAAGATAGTCTCAAACTAAACCGCTCTGCGGATGCGTTGACCTATTGGGCCTGGGTGGAATCCTCCAAAGGTCATTTGCAGGTGGCAGCACATCTTTGCCGGGAGGCTCTGTCGATTGATCCAGATTTCGGTAATGCTGCCAACGACTTGGGATCTTATTTAGCGGCCCTGGGCGAGACTGGCCAAGCTATAACTTATTTTGAACAAGCAAAGAAATGTGACCGTTACAGCTCGCGACATTTTCCCTTCATGAATCTTGGTCGTATTTACTGGGACCAGGGCGAGTACTGGAAGGCCTTCAAGGAGTATCGTCAGGCCCAAAAAATTTGCCCCGATGACGAGAGCATCGGGGCAGCATTATCCAAGCTTGGACAACTTATTCTTTAGATGTAGTAAAAGACTTATTAGGCCCTCGAGCCCTATTGACCTGGGCGGCTCGCGCCATCTCGTATCTGGTCGGTGACTAAGCCAAGAAGTTGGCTTGAAACAGAGATGATATCCCTCGCCTCACAACCCTCGTCTCGAAGGTGTTTGAAAATGGCGTCTGCGAGATTGCGAACGGCCTTGTCATTCAGGCTGGCGCTTGCCACAGACTTTACTTGAGATTGAGTCATTTGTGATTTTGGCATGGTTTACTCCTCCTACCGTCAAAGAGCCATGTAGCTCCGTGACCTTAAATACTACAAGGAACGTACCAGATTTTGGCTCAGTTGTTAAGTTTTTTAGGTCTTGACTGTTCTTTAAAAACATTATTAATTACAAATGTTTACCAAGTTTATCGAAGTCTTGGGCAATGGCACTGTGTCCGTTTGTGCACGGTCAGGGTGTTTAGTTTGTGTCGATGGGAGCACGGCCAGCTTTTGTTCCTGCCCGTGGTTAGCCGGCCCGACTATGATCGAGGGGTTTTTATTTAACACGATGTATTTACTGTATTTTATCCCAAAGAATCTCGTAAGTTACCTGACCGGCTGGCTGGTTCGGCTTAAACTTCCAAAGATTTTGCAAGGCTATCTGAATGGGGCTTTTGTTCGAGGCTTCTCTATTAATATGGCAGAAGCGGACAAGTCCCTTGAGGACTATGCAAGTCTTGAGGAGCTTTTCACGCGAGGCCTTAAGGATAAATCTAGAATAATTACTGGAAGTTACGTTTCAAGCGCCGATGGTCGGTTGGTGGTGTCTAGGGCCTTAGGCCTGGGAGAAGATGCTGTTCAGGCTAAGGGATTAAGTTATAAAATACAGGATCTTACCTACGGAAAAGGGTTATTACCTCCGGCCCCCATAACCCCCGCCTGGTATACGACCGTCTACCTGGCTCCCCACAACTATCACCGTGTCCATGCCCCATTCACAGGCACTCTTACAATGCTGCGCCATATTCCCGGTGAACTATGGCCGGTCAATAATTCGGCCGTGGGGTTCATACCGAGGCTTTTTGTTCGGAATGAAAGGTTGGTGTTTGACTTTGAACTTGCTGGGGGCGCCAGGGCTTGGGTTGTCATGGTCGGGGCTTTAAATGTTGGTCGTATGATGACGCGTTTTTGCGCTGATCTTGTGACCAATAGTCTAAGCCGGCAGCTTTCTTGGTCGATGGCTTCCCGTGAGGTCCCGCCGACTCATGGGCCAATTGAGGTTAAGGTGGGTGATGAGCTTGGGGTTTTTATGCTAGGATCTACCACCATCGTCATCCTCGATCAAAAGGCCGTATCCATTCTCAACCCCAAGGAATTTAGCTCGGGGCAACTGATTCGTATGGGTGAGAGTTTGTCAGTCTAGTCATGGTCTGAGATAATCTAAATGGCTGGCTTCATAATAAACTTGCTAGGCGCTTGCCAGCGGAGGCGTAAAAAATCCAATGATTCATGAAAACTCTCCCCATACCAAAGTTGTTTGGTCATTTTCCAGTCGGGTTCTTGATGAGGCCTTGGCTCAGCGAATTGCCAATGAGAAAGTGACGGCATTGAGGCTCGCCTTTCACGGAGACAGTGACGAAAAAATTCCCAAATTTATTCAACAGTTCAAGAACGCACATGATCCTAAATTAGGTGAACAAGCCTCTGTCATGGTGGACCTCTCGGAGGGCGCCCGTGTCCAGCTTGTGGACCTGAATGAGCCAACTGAAATTCAATTTGGTGAACTCATCACCATGTCGCCAACTGGTGCCGGCACACCTGCTCGATTTTCTGTGCAGGTTAGGTACTGGGATGGACTATTTCGAGATGGCGCCATGGTCTATATGGGTTATGGCCAAGTTGTGATGAAAGTTAAAAAGCTTGGCAAGGATCAAGTGACGCTGGAAG
>JBEIGW010000040.1:0-14604 GCA_040381655.1 Deltaproteobacteria bacterium | reverse complement strand
ATCTTTATCAAGAACCCATCTGCCAATCCTACGCAAATTATGGCCGAAATTTTAGACTGTGCTCAGACGGCCAGAAAAGAATCCATATTGGCGCTCGAGAAAAAAAGAGACACGTTATCATACGAGCCACTGAAGATGGCTATCGGTCTGGCCGTTGACGGCACTGCGCCCGAAATCATACGCGACACGTTAGAGACAGCAGCGCACGTTGTTTTTGAAGAGGCAGAAGTTGGCGTAAAATTCTGGGAAGACTTTGGCGCTATTTGTCCTACGATTGGAATTCTTGGAGCCGTGCTTGGTCTGCAGCACGTGATGAGCGTTTTGGAACAGCCGGAGAAAATCGGTCCGGGTATTGCCGTGGCATTCGTGGCGACACTGTATGGCGTGGGCGCAGCTAACATTATCGGAATTCCTGTCGGAAAAAAACTTAAGCGAAAAGCTATCATCGATGGGCATGCAAGGGCCATGGTCATTATCGGTGTTGAGGGTATCCTTACGGGAATGAACCCCAAGATAATAGAGCAAAAGCTATCAGTGTTTGTTCATGATCATGGTGGTGGAGAAAAGCATTAGTTGTCAGCAGGAAAAATCTGACGTGGCTCGTGTGAGTCCGGGGTTCGGATGGCAGTAAAGAAAAAATGTCCTGAATTTGAGAACCACGAACGGTGGCTAGTGTCGTACGCAGACATGGTGACGATGCTTTTCGCTCTGTTTGTCGTTTTGTATGCACTTAAAGAAGCAGGCGCCAAAGCGCCTGAAGTTAATAAAGTAGTAGCCGCGTCCGTTGCTGATGCGCTGAACATGCCACTTCCTGATATTCCGGTTGATAGAAAAGTAGGCCCGACATCACAGGGGTTCGGTATTTTTGAGAACTTTAAGGGCGATCAAATTCGCGAACCGTTAATCCAAAAATACAAAGCAGGCGAGCGACCTAAAATAATCGATCTTGAGATGAATAAAGTAAAGTTCATGGTCGAAGACCGTCTTTATGGGCCTAATAAGTATCCTGAAAAGGGTGGTAAGGGCCAAGAGAGAATTGTGAGCGTGGAGAAAACCCCTCAGGGCTTTAAATTGCAATTGGCTGCTCGGCACTTTTTTGAAAGTGGCGAATATCAGATGAAAAGACCGGCTCTGAAGGAGATGGAGCGTTTGGGGCAAATACTTATTGAGCTCGGTCGCCCGATTGTGGTTGAGGGTCATACAGATAACGTGCCAGCTGGCGGGCAATTTTCCAATTGGGAGATATCCTCTCTTCGCGCCGCATCGGTGGCTAAATATTTAGTGAAGACGGCGGGATTTCCTGCAACCAAGATGGCCATAGCTGGCTATGCCGACCTCAAGCCTGTCGCTCAGAATACGTCAGATGCGGGTCGCTCAATGAATCGAAGAATTGAAATCCACATCAATTACGATCCAGACACCGCTGGGCAAGAGGGGCAGCCAGGTCCATGAGGGGTCAACAACTTATCTTAGCCGCCGTCCTGTTTTTTAGCGTGGCAGACGTAAGTTGGGCTGGCGCGCCGGCCAAGAAGCCTTCAAAAAAAGACCCAGAAAAAGCTGAACCCTCAGATTTCAGTAAAAAATCTTTTAAGCAAATTCTCGACAGCTACGTATTCATCGCCGATTTTGCAACAAAGCCTGATGAGCGGCCGATCTCAAAAGAGGTTTTCTGGAAATATCCATTCAAGCTTGCTCCGGTTGCCTTCGACCTTGACTTTAAAGACGTGGACCTCAATTCCATGGTTTTTCAGGTGAAAGGCAGTGGGGCGCGGGCAGAGGCGCTGAACATAGGTCGAGTAGCGTTCTTGAGTGGTAATTATACAAAAGCTCACCAGGCATGGTTGACTGGGCGGGAAGACTTCAAAGATGATCCAAAGTTAACACGTACATTTGATTTTTTCCTTGCTGTTAATGCTATGGCGGCCTACCGAGCGCGAGCACAATTCGTTCAAGATGATTTTAAGGATCCTGAAATCCAAGCTCTATCGAAAAGGCTGGCATACTTTTTCGCCTCAACTTATCTGCAGAAAAAGGATTCACCCGACGAGCGAATCGATCGACATGCCTCGTGGGGTCTTTATAATTTGGCGGTTGTTTATTATAGGTTTGGACGAATGCGGAGTGCCTATGGTGCTGCGCAAGAGGGGTTGTCGACTCTCCTTAAGCAAGGAGCTGCGACACATCGTTCCGAGCTGAGGCAGATTTTGGCTGAGGCATATATTAAAAATCGTGACTTACTCAGCGCGATTCAGGAGCTTGATACGGCTATTCGTCAAGATCCAAATGAGATCCAGGCGACGCGCATGTTTAGCCGGGCTGCTGACATCTATTATGACTTGAATAATTATGAGTTAGCCGAGGATTTTTACGCCATGTCGAGTGCTATCGACCGGGAGCGGCTAACCTATAACCCTGAACAGGCAGTGCTAAGGGCGGAAAGCATATTCTGGCTAGGTCGATTTGATGAGTCTGAAAAGCTCCTGCGAAGCGCGGTCGAGCATAGTTTAAAATCAGGCGCAAGCGCATCAATGCAGACGAGTCATAATCTACCTTGGGCTGCGCTTCGAATCGCAGATGCGATGCTCGCAAGATCTGCGCTAGTAACTGGCGAACAGAGGTCAAAACAACTAGATAAATCAAGGTTAGCCTACTTTAAGGTAGAGTCTGATTTTCCAAAGACCGAGGCGGCAGAGATAGCATCAATCCGCGGTGCATGCTTAGAACTGCCCACTTATCAGGGCAATAACGTGAAGCATGCACGACAACTTCTTGAGGGTGTAAAGCATAAAAACGAGGCGACGCCGGCGCTTATGGAGTTGGTGTGGGCATGTGAAGCAGCTAGTTACAGCGAGCGTGAGAAAAATGATGAAATGGTATCCAAGATCCGACAATTTGCCGACCGCTATCCTCGTAGCCGCTATCTGGACGCCATGCTGCCGTCTGTTAGAACTGTCCAGGCAACGAAAATCAATGATTATTTCTCTAAACGAGACTGGGCTAGTGCGACGGATTTCTTTGAGCAGAAACGCGCGGCCCTATTTCAAAGTATTCCCAACGATATTGCAGCCAATTTGTGGACGGCCTACGTGGCGACGGGGAGAAGTGGTAATGCTCTGCAGTTCTGGCCCGCTAAGCCTAGGGATATAAAGAGTGATGTTGAAGCGCTGAGGCAGGCCGCCTTTTTGTTTGAAGCTACGTCGACCAAAGCGGGCTCCAGCCTGCTCAAAGAGCGCGAAAAGTTAAACAAGTCTTTGAGTAATCGAGTTTGGTCTAAAAAGCCGAACGCAGAGCAAGTAGGATATGTGAAACGCGTCCTAGCCACCTCCGGTGTCGCCGCGGCCTACCCTTGGCTGATGAATATCCAAGATGCATGGTACAAGTTGGATGAACAGAGCACTTGTGAAACGCTGTTTCCACTGATCTCAAGGGTTTTTGAGGACAAACAGTCAGGCCATGTGGCGCGTCGTTTGGCTCAATCGAGAGTAAAGGGTCTATCCGAGACACTCGTTGAAAACATTCGCAAGTCAGACGCGTCATGTTTTCAGTCTTGGTTGGATCTCGAAGCGAAGGTGCTTGATGTTGCAGACTTGCAGAAGAAGTATGACGCGCGTCTGGCATGGCCGCTTGAAGGGCCTTGGCTAGAGACAGTCTGGACGCTCTCGGAACAGTTAAATAACAAAGGCAAGACCAAGGATGCCACAGTAATTTGGCAGAAGATTGCTGACAAAGCGCCGAAAGACAGCTTTGAGTCTCGCATGGCTAAAACGAGACTTGATCCAACAAAGACGGAGTTTGAGTCCCTTTGGAAATGATACGAACATGCTAAAGTGCTAGAGTCATCATTGATGCGATCGTTTTCTTTATGGTGTCTGCATCTGTCCAATCTTGAGTTAGCCACTTGGCTACGTCAGCCGTGTCAAGTTTGCCTTTCACGAGGCCATTACAAACAGGCGCAGCAATAACTTGTGCAAGGCTACGAGATAGCTCGTGGGCTGTGGACATATCCAGCATTATAAAACGTTTGGGCAGAGGGCGTAGAGAGCGGCGTGATGTTTTAGGGTGTAGCCAGTTCTTCTCAATCCATGCTTGCGCTGCCAGTGTAGACTTAGCTAAGTGACGCCTCTGACGCATTTGTCCGATTAATCGTTTTCCCCGCGACGATACGATATATGCCTCAAGCGTACGCCTGTCGTGTAGCGGCATTCGTGGGTTTAGAATTTTATTTGCAATGAAGCCAAATGCGTATTTTAAACACTGGACGGCAAAAATTTGCTCAGGGCTGGTGGGGTCCTCGCAAATTTGGGTCCTCGCTCCAAACAGCATCTGACCGGCAGCACCAGCCAGATTATTAATGGTTACTTCTGGGACATAAACCAATCGATGTTGGTAATCCACAGCGAAGCCATCAAGACTAACACGAGTTAGGAAGGCATCTCTCGATGACGAAGACATATCTCGAAGCTCAGAATCAAGATTGTCATGACTAACGTTAAATCTCTCGAATTGCTCCGATGACAATGGAAGTTTGAAAAAGCTACAGACTTGTTTTTGAAGATGTCGTAAGTGATAGTCTAGATCTAAGACTTCGTCGGTGTACGTATCATCACCCTCGCTATCGAGATCGGATTCGAAATCGTCCGGAGCTATCGCTTCCTCAAGAAACTTAACACTCCCAACGCGGCGCATCTCTTCCCAAAGGGAGTGAGAGTGCCACTTCATCCAAGGCGGCGAATTAATCACGCAGAATGTGGTTTTATTGAGCGATAAATATTCGTCTTTATGGTGGATTTTATCGTGCTTGATGGCGAAGAAAAATTTGTCGAGGTTTGCAAATATCCTGAGAGGTGGCTGACTTGCACCCCGATGCAGGTTTTCAATGGCATGAGGTAAGTGAGGGTCAGCGAGATGGAATTCGCCGATTAAGCAGAATATTCGGGAGCGAGGGTCTGACTTGACGATTTCATTTAACAAATTCGCCGCGTGTGCATCGCGTTTTTTAAGCGAATCTTTGCCGGCATTATTTGTATTTAGTCCCACGGCTCGTATCGCATTGTATTTGCAGTATTCCAAAATTGGTCGGAAGTTTGCCCAAGGAAATCCCCAGGTTCGTTCATATTCGACTGCATCCAGCAGCTCCTGATCGGTGATTGAACCTTCCATCCATTTATCGAGATGTTTTTGATCCTTGGATCTGAACATTTCGAGGCCCACAACCACAGGCGCATGATCGGGTCGGTTTTGATACATGCGTAAAATTCTTAAAAACGCCCTTTGGCTTTGTTTATGGCTATGAAAGTCACCAAAAAGTATAATGGGATTACGATCGATAGCTTCAAGGATTCTGTTGGCATTTATCCGATTAAATTGGTTTGGAAGACTTGATTCGAATTCTCTTTGGTATTTTAGAATTGAGGCATTGCCATGCCCAATGTTTTCACGTGCGTCACTAATTGCACGATCATACATTGATCTTTGAAGATCCATTAATTGTTGTAGCGCTGTGATCGCCAACGTACACCCTTCTGCACAAGGTTTGCGCGCAAACTCCCTACATATATGCTACCAGCCGGCTCTGATCGGCGAAGTAGGCAATAAATTCCCTTAAACATCGCCACCCACAAATAGCTACTGCTCCGTTGGCCAGATTTCGGCCACCGCGCTGTCCGGGTTTCGACCAAAACGTCCAACGGACGGGGCGTCGTAATCAGATAAGTTGCAGAAATTATTGGAGCTCGACTGTGTCGCGACATTGGCACCCTGATTGCTTTGCAGGACTACCTATTTGGTTATTTACGAAAAAGCAGGAGAGGAGCAATACATGTCGGGCGCTAGCATTTCATTGGCAGTTGTGAGCTTTATGCAAGCTAACTATATGGAGAAAATTTCTATTGATGATTTGGAGTCTGTGACGGGGGTCTCGCGATTTGCCATACTGCGGGCATTTCATCGCCAATTTGGCGCGACCCCAATGCGTTGGCTCTGGCGCTATAGAGTCGAGCTAGGGGCCAAATTATTGCATGATCAACCAGCATGGAGCTGCAGTGATATCGCGTATTTTTGTGGCTTTGAGACGCCCTCGCATTTCACGAGGCGTTTTAGAGCCGTCTATGGACGCCCGCCAGGACATTACCGCCAGGATAAGCGCGAAAGTGGGTGGCGGGCGGTCGACCATTAAGAGCTAAATACGTGAGACGCCCATTAAGCTTCGCCAGCGAAAACTTGAACAGCTTTGATGGCTCGAAGCCAGCCCAGCTTGATGGCGCGGATCTGATCCTGAACCTCTGGTGATTTGGTAGGTTCAAATATTTTTTCGCACGTACGAGCAGCGGATAGTTCCGAAAGGCCTCTATATAGACCCACACCGAGGCCAGCAAAAAGACCGGCGCCAATTGCAGTGGATTCGATATCACGCGGACGATCGACGGGCACATTTATAAGGTCAGACTGCATTTGCATCAAAAAGTCGTTGGCAGCGGCACCACCGTCAGCTCGAAGGATTTTCAGTTTTGATCCAAGCAAATCCTGCATAGCATTCGCTAAGTCAGTAACCTGTAAGGCGACACCTTCAAGTGTGGCCCGCACGAGATCCTGTTTTGTTGTTCCTCGGTGCATGCCAAGAAATGCGCCACGTGCATGCGGATTCCACCACGGAGCGCTCAGGCCTGCTAAAGCTGGAACGAAATATAGATTTGGAGCCGCACGACCTTTAGGCGCTAGCTCCTCAGATTCCTTGGACGTCGCCAAAAATCCAAGTTGATCACGCACGAACTGCACGGCTGCGCCAGCGATAAATGAGCTGCCTTCGAGAGCATAAGAGAGTTCACCTGACAGATTCCACGCGACCGTAGAGAGGATGCCCTTGCCAGCGGTAACTGGGGTTTTTCCGGTATTTAGAAGCAGGAATGCGCCGGTTCCAAAAGTGCATTTTGCCTCACCCGCAGCAAAGCACGTTTGCCCGGCTAGCGCGGCCTGTTGATCTCCCAAGATCCCAGCGATGGGAATTCCATCTGGTAGTATGCTGGTGTTTTTGGTCTTACCAAAGATTCCTGCGCTTGGTCGTATTTCTGGAAGGGTCGAGACTGGAATTCCTCCAAATAGCTTGAGCAAGTCCTCATCCCAGGCGTTTTTTTTGATGTCAAAAAGCATTGTTCTGCTGGCGTTACTCGACTCTGTTGCGTGCACAGTTCCGCCGGATAATTTGTGTAGGAGCCAGCAATCGATTGTGCCGAGAATAGCAGTGCCTGACATTATGGCGCGTTGGGCCATAGAGTTATTTTTAAGAAGCCAAGATATCTTGCTGGCACTGAAGTAGGGGTCAAGAACCAAGCCAGTTTTATCCCGGATCATTGTCTCAAGTCCTGCCGATTTCAACTCTGAACAGATCTCGCTGCTTCGTCGGCACTGCCAAACAATTGCTTTGCAAGTTGGTTCCGATGTTTTTCGATCGAACACGCAGATGGTTTCTCTTTGGTTGGAGATTCCGACGGCGGCTATTCGGTCCAGGGTCGATTTTCCACCCATCTTTCCCACAGCTTGCTCAATTGACTTACAAACAGACACCCAGATTTCATTGAGGTCGTGTTCGACCCAGCCCGGTGAAGGATAGTGTTGAGGGTAATCGACGGTCGCTTTACTGGCTACTTTGGGTTGACCCGGGTTTGATATGTCCAAAAGTAATGCCGTGCTGCCGGTCGTGCCTTGGTCGATGGATAGTATCAAGTCCTTGGACATCGCTTGCCCTCCGTTTGCTGGCGTCATTATTGGTGTTTTTCGACTGCCAGAGCAGAAGATCCTAGCATAATACGACTTGTCTTGACCAGACTGGGGGGTGTTGCCTATATTCGCCCGGCAGATTGCCTAAACCCTTTTACTGACCGGACTTTTCTCCTCATGATGCGAGTTATTTTCATGGGTTCTCCTGCCGAAGTGGTGACGCCACTTCAAGGCCTCTATGAACAGGGGGCAGCCCACGGAATAACCTTGGTCGGCATCGTCAGCCAGCCGGCGCGACCGGCGGGGCGAGGTGGCAAGTTGGTGGATCCACCCGTGGCTATATTTGGTCGGGAACGCTCTATTCCCACGCTGCAACCGGAAAGTGCGAAAGACCCCAGCTTTTTGGAAAGTGTTAGGCGACTGCAACCAGATGTCATTATTACGGCTGCTTACGGGCAAATTTTGACGGGCGATTTTCTCAAACTTCCAAAGATAGCAACTATCAATATTCATCCAAGTTTACTCCCGGCCTATCGCGGCGCGACCCCTATTCCAGCGGCACTGATGGATGGTTTGAAAACAACTGGTGTTACGATTTTGTTTACTGTTAAACAGCTTGATGCTGGTAACATCATTTCACAAAAAACATTTGAAATCGGTCCAAACGAGACGTCCCTCACTTTGACGCAGCGGCTATTTTCAGAAAGTAGTCCAATGCTACTAGAGGTTTTAACCTTACTGTCGAAGGATCCTGGTTTTAAAGGCTCTCCGCAAGATACGGCCGCGGCAACTTTTTGCCGAAAGATCTCAAAAGAGATGGGTCAAATTGATTGGTCTATGGATGCGGCAACTATTTTTAACAGGTATCGAGCATTTCACCCCTGGCCAGGATCTTATACAAGCCTTGGCTCAAAAGTTGTGGCCATCACGGACATGAGTTTTAGCGATAGCGTGGGGTCTACTGACAAACCTGGGACGTTCGGTTATGACAAATCAATTAAATCGATGACCGTTACTTGCGGAAAAGGCAGTATACGGATTAACAAGCTCAAGCCTGCTGGCGGCAAAGAGATGGATGCCGCCTCATTTTGGAACGGTTTGAAAGATCGATCAGCCCCACAATTTCAGGGTTAGCTTAAAAGGAACATTGGAACAATTGGTCCACAATTTCAGCAAAAAAATACGAATCGCTGTCGGAGTCTCTGGTGCTGGGCGATCGCTTCAAAATTTAATCGAACAACAAAACAATTATCCTTATTCAGTGGAGATGATTTTCAGCTCATCGCCGAAAGCGGGCGCAAATAATCTTGCTGAACGTTTTCATTTGCCTTTAATCGTTCTGGATTTTTCTCGCGGGCATGAGTCACAATTGCGAGAGGTAATTTATGCTGCGTTGGAAGCTCATAAAATTGATTTGGTTGTGCTAGCTGGATTTTTAAAGTTATTTCCCGTCAAGGATTCCTGGAACGGACGGATTATTAATATTCACCCAGCGCTGTTGCCAAAGTTTGGAGGTCTCGGAATGTACGGGCGTCACGTTCACGATGCCGTTTTAAAGGCTGGGGAAACCTCATCCGGGGCGACGGTGCATTTTGTAAATTCGAAATACGACGAGGGTAGTTTAATTGCACAAATAGAGGTGCCAGTAATGGCGCGGGATACCCCGGAGTCTCTAGGCCAACGAGTTTTTGCGGCGGAGTGCCGACTCTTGCCTGCAGCTGTTGGCGGTCTTGCAGAAGGATGTTTGCCAAAAAAAATGATTCCGCAACTTGACGCCCAGGGGGGTTGGACGTGAATTCTGGAGGCGATATGATCGCGCTTTTTTCGCACGTTTTCGAAAATTTTATTGGCATTAATTGGCCAGACCAAAACTCTAGGTTGCACCAAGCGATACGTTATTGCTTAGATGGAGATGGCAAGCGCGTTCGAGCAAATTTCGTCTTACTTGTCTGTGAGTCCTATGGTCGTGAATGTCGACAGGCATTAAGTTCGGCTGTCGCCGTCGAGATGGTTCATGCATACAGTCTTGCTCATGACGATCTGCCATGCATGGATAATGATGACTTCAGGCGAGGGCGGCCCTCATTGCATCGTGCATTCGACGAGTGTACAGCCCTGCTCGCAGGTGATGCGATTTTAACGGATTCTATGCGTGTGTTGGTTGACGACGAATTCTTTCCCGACGCTGCATTTGTTGGGCTCTCTGACAGAATTAAATTGGTCCGTGAGTTAACAACAGCAGCGGGCGGTATGGGCATGGTTTACGGTCAGGACATGGACATGTATTGGACTGGGCGTGGCGATTACGATTTGCGAACATTAGAGACTATTCATCGACTTAAAACAGGCGCTTTGATCGGCGCAGCGTGCGCCATGGGTGCGATTGCTGCTGGGGCTCCGATGGACCATGTTAAGCAATGGAGGGAGTTTGGGGTGAATGTGGGTCTAGCCTTTCAGGCGATTGATGATTCGCTCGATGGACATAAAACCACGGGGAAGACCCCAAACAAGGATAAAAATCAGAAAAAGTTGACCTATATGACACTATATGGCGCAGAAGACGTCTTGGCTCTAGCCAGAAAAAAAACAGAGGACGCTAAAAATTTAATTCCTGGAAATGTTTCTGCGGATCGATTAATCAGCTTTGTGGTTCATCTGTTATCGCGCCAGACTTGATATCAATGGAGATTTATTATGAGTCAGTTTAACGCGCAGCTTGCAAAACCGTCGAGTGATGCATGGAAGCTTAACGAAGAAAATTATACCCACTCGATATTGCAATTTCGCGATCGTCAGGCCGGTGTCAGTGAAGTCTATGACCCAGAGTCAGATAGCTATACCTACAACGCTTACTGTATTGAGGCAAAGCTTCTTACGGAGCTTTATAGCTGTGAATTTGAGTTTTTGCGTGACGCACTAGATGTGATAAACGACGAGTTTGGACAATGGGATTTGGTTGATCTGTCAACGAAATCTGGTTGTGGTTCTTGCGTCGCGAAGGGGGATCGGTCGTGAGACGGATGGTGTTGGGGCTTTTTCTTAGCCTTTCCGCGCAGGCTCAAGCTGAGGTTTTGGCGCCGGCTAAACTTGAGGAGCAAAGCCCTCGCGAAGAGCTTCGACGTCAATTATTTGGTGAGAAGCTTTCATCACGCGCTTGTATTACTCTGTCGAAAAATCCTGCGGGCACCATCCCGGCGGATCCAGCTTTGACAGCTGCGTTACAAAAGCTCATTGATGGGATTAATAAGAGTGCTGCCAACGACTTGGTCCCGCTTTTTCACCCGCAGTTGAAAGTTAGAACGCGTCAGGTCGCAGCGGCTCTGACCTCGATCGCAAGGATTTCGGGCAAAGCAGCTCAAGCCAGCCTATTTCGTGCCTATGCTTTGAATAATCCTGATGGTGTCTCCGAACTTACGGAGTGCACCGATGACGCTTTGTCACTTCGTCCTCTGTACGGGCATAAACTGCAAGCTGCTGCGTGGATTCAGGTGCAAGGGGAGGAGGAAGTTTCTAGGGTATACGCGGACTTTGTGCCGTCAAAAGATAAGTGGATGATTGGTGCTTGGCACGTGCAGCAGTGGACGCACGCAGGCAAGGATTTTGTTGGGTGGCGGGAGCTTGCGATGGCTCAAGTGGCGGCTAAGCAGCAGATCTCCGCCTGGATTCTCTATGATCTCTCGATTAAGTTGCTAGACGGCGGAAAATTTCTGAGCTTTCCGGTTACTAGCGAACTCGTAGCAGAACAAGGCAAACTACTTGCGGGTAAGACCCTGCTCGAAACCCTGACCCCCAAGTTTACGGCGGAGAAATTAGTATATGCCGCGAGTCTTTTCTCTAGAAAGGGCGCTGCGGTCCTGTTGCGATTTGGGCTTGATAATGAGTGGTCTGCAAACGCCATTCGCGAGCACTGCCGAGCAAAGTTTAAGCAGCTCCAATCGGATGGTTTGATATCAGGTTTGGCCGGGATTAGGTGTGACTATGTTTTGCCAAAGGAATCTCCGCTCAAAGAGGGCGCTCTTGGCGGTATATTTATGGATGACGCATCGTCTAAACCTAAATAAACAATTATTAGCTACCAGTTTGCGCTTAGAGCTGACCAACTGCCAAGTAACCAGCCTACTATGAGTAGAAGACCACCGATCGGTGTAACGGCACCCCATGATCTGATCCCAGTGAAAATAAGTATATAAAGACTACCCGAGAATATCAGCGCACCTGAGGTGAGGGCAAAAGCTCCAATCTTTAGTGGTAGCGCATCAAGGCGTGCCATCAGAAGCGAGAATCCGAGGATACCCAAGCTTTGCATGCCCAAGTATCGTGACGCAGTATCAAATATTTCAAAATCCTCCGGCGTGAGACGGCCTTTCAGCGCGTGGGCGCCAAAAGCACCTAACCCCACTGCCGTGGCTGATAACAGAGAACCTATTGAGAAAAAGATAGTCCACATGCTGCGATTTGAACTCCACTCATACCAGACTAGGGTTTAGAAGGGTTATTCGTAGTTGCTTTACTGTCACTAGTCCCGTCCTTCGCAGTTGCTACCGGCGCTCCAGCGCTGGGCGTGACCGGAGTTTGAGTAGCCGTCGCAACCGGCATGCCTTTGCAATCCTGAAACTCTTTGCGAAGACTTTCGTTCAGCTCCTTAAGTAAGTCGTATTCTTTGGCGCTCTTTATTCGTGCAAAATACTCGGTCAGTTCGACGCTTTTCTCTGGCGGCATCGCTTCGAGAATGGTTGTAACCTGCTTTTGTTTCAGCTTCTTAAAAAGAGCGACCGTTAGGTCCTTGTCGAGTTTTTCAAATGCAGGCGCGGCTTTTTTGGGATCCATCTTGTCGTAGAGCTCAGCGATTTTATCAAGTCGCTCTCCCTTTAAGTCCTTTTCCTGCTGAATCGTCTTGGCGATAAATTTTCGCTCTTCGTCGAGTTTTTGGAGTTTTTCTTCGATGCTTTTCTCGAGTGATTTGAGCTGCTCTTCTCGTTTTGACAGCTGCGCCGAGCGATCGGAGATTTGCCTCTCCTTGCGCTCTGCCATGTCCATGTATTTACCAATCTCCTCTTTTTGCATCTTTTTTGCATTCAATTTCGGTAGCTCAAAAAGATCCGACAAGAAGCTTTTGCGCTTGTTTGTCTCTTTGGTCTCTACTTCGTCTTCGAGCTCATCATTCTTTGAGGCTGCCGAGGATTTGCCATCCCCTTTGGTAGCAGTATTTGGTTCCTCCGCGAATAGCTTACGGTCGCCAAGTTGGATCCAGCCCTGATGCATCGCTAGTGCAAGAAAAACTAAAACTACTTTTGCAATCAAAATTGATTTCATTATAGTTTGTTGCCTCATAAATAATCCCCTCTTCGTCTACCTATAGAATTTACGCTGAGCGTGTTCGTCCATCATTTTCTGCTCACGCTTATCGAGTTCTTGTGCCCAAGCCAATTTGTACTTATCCTGCAGCGACTGTATCGCCTCGAGTTCGCGATGGGCTCGGCTCATGATTTCGGACTGTTGTTTTTCGATTTTTTCAAGATCTAAAACATCCTGATAAAGTTTCATCCATAGTCCTTTTACGTTGTCCAGTCCCGTCTCTAAAGCATCTAGCATCAGGCGGTTTATCGTTCCTCGTTCGTCATTTAGCCGGCCGACACCGTCCATATACTGCTTTTGAGTCGCTCGCATAGCAGCGACGACCTCAATTTTTCGCTGCCTGACGACGTTGAGCTGTGCGAGTTCAGCGTCGAATCGCGATTTTTTTAACTCGATGACCGGGTTGAGGCGCCGTGCTTTTTTTTCCAAGCTATGCATCTGTTACAACCTATGCTGAACGAGATTGATTATCCATAATGTCATCACTGCTTCGATTCGGTCCGTGTACTATCGCCGCTAGCTGTTCAAGAGATTTCTCGTAAGAGCAAAGCTCGCTGCGGTCTTGTTTCAGAAACTTCTCAATCGAAGGCATAAGTCGTATGGCTGTATCTAGATTCGGGTTAGTCCCTGCTTGGTAACTGCCAATTTGAACATAGTCAAAATTCTCCTGGTAAACTCCCATCAGCATTTTTATGAAAGCGGCCGCATCCTGGTGATCGCGATCCACAATATCATGCATCACCCGACTGGTTGAATTTGTGATGTCAATCGCAGGAAAATGGTGTCGCGCTGCAAGTGTTCTGGAGAGCACAACGTGCCCATCTAATATACTCCTTGCGGCATCTGCGACTGGCTCATTGAAGTCATCGCCATCCACTAAGACGGTGAATAGGCCTGAAATGGATCCTTTCGCTTGTGGGCCACATCGTTCGAGTAATTTCGGTAATAGCGAAAATACAGATGGTGGGTAGCCCTTGGTTGTTGGTGGCTCGCCAACTGCAAGTCCGATTTCTCGCTGGGCCATAGCAACACGAGTGAGTGAGTCCATCATAACCAGTACTTTTTTGTCTTTCGACGAAAAATGTTCCGCAATAGCGGTGACGACTCTGGCAGCTCGAATTCTTAAAAGGGGCGACTGATCGCCAGTAACGACGACGACAACGCTGCGGGCAAGGCCCTCAGGACCAAGATCGCGTTCGATAAACTCGCGGACTTCGCGTCCACGTTCGCCGATTAACCCAATAACATTGACGTCTGCATCCGAAGCTTTGGCTATCATTCCAAGCATTACCGACTTGCCCACACCCGATCCCGCCATAATGCCGATGCGCTGACCCTCGCCGAATGTTAATAGACCGTCGATGCAGCGGATTCCTAAGCTGAACGGTTGAGACACCCGTTGCCGTGTCATCGGGTTAGGAGCTTCGCGTTCTAAAAGAGCCGTATCGGGACTGGTCGTTGAGACGTCTAGCTTCGGACCATAAAGAGGTTGCATCATTGGATCAATAATTCGCCCTAGAAGATGATCGCCAACGT
>JBEIGW010000039.1:0-14688 GCA_040381655.1 Deltaproteobacteria bacterium | reverse complement strand
GGCGTTATGATGGTTTCATCAAGGCAAACCGGTACGCCGGTGGATTCTTCAAGTGCTTTTAAACCCTCCCAGTCATCTGCAGGCAGCGGCTGTTCGAAGAATAGAGGCGTGGTTCCAAGCTCTGCTAGACGGCTTAGTAGGGTTTTCGCATCGTCCAGGCGATAGCCCTGATTTCCATCTAGGGTCACTTGCGTTGAGCGTGAGACGACCTTAAACAACGCCTCAATCATATCGAGATCATCCTCGACGCGTCCGGATACTTTGATCTTAATCACTTCAAATCCGTGATTTTTGTACAAACCCCAGAAGTCAGCGACCGTGCCAGGTGTCATGATAGGCATGGTGATATCGGTCGTTACACGTTCGAACATGCGGCCACCCCATATCCCGGCTAGCGGCACGCCTAATTGCTTTGCGTAAAGGTCCCAAAGTGCCATTTCCACTCCCACGTAGGCACTGGGAGATGATGTGAACGTCTCTTCCCGGATGGTTCGCAGGTACCGCAAAGCTGCCAGCGGAGTCATCTCTCGAAAATGGTCTAGAATTTCTTCAGCCACCGGCAAAACGCCATTAACATTGTCTCCCGTCAGGGTTGGGAACGGGCTAGCTTCACCAAGACCCGTCAGGCCATTGTCGTCTTGTATGTTAATCAGCACGAAATTTGCTGTGTCTAGGGTTTCTGATGAAATGGCGAACGGTACATGAATGTCGCAAGACATTTTCCAGGCGCGCGTGCTGGCAATATTTGTTGTCCAACTATTCAGACTTATTACCTCACGACTTCGTGAAGCCATCCATCAAGGATAGCTTTGTTTTCGCCGTTTGAGATTTCACTTTCCACATCCCTTAGGATTTCTTCGCGGTACCGAGGGTCTACCTGATATTCACTTTTGATTTCGACTTGGCCGCCAATGGAAGTGCCGTGGTACTCATCACCTCCGGCACGTCGTCGACGTCCACGACCCTGTTGTTTTTGACTTCGTGAGGCGGCTTGCTGGGCGTCACGAAGAAGCCTGCCCGCAAGATCTGACGCGCTTTCTGCTTGTGCAAATTGTGCGCCTTCGCCCGAGGTCAGGGCTAGGCCCATGGCTTCAATAGCAGCGTTCAGGCGTTCGCCCGCGTTGGGTGATAGAGCGCGAAGCTTGCCTAGTAAACCGTTGGCCTGGCTAATGTTGCTGTTTTCAGCGGCACGGGCAGCAGGCCACTTTTGTTCTACGTCAGCCAACCTCTCCGTTGCGCGATCGAGGTCGGTTGAGATCTGATCTTGTCTTTGCTGCAATTCCCGCAAGTCATTTTGGGCATTAGCTATCCCCTGCTGGCGCTGTTTTTCGAGCTTTGCCCGAAGCTGATCTTCCTTGGCTTCAAGTTCCTCAATCCAGGCTCTGTATTGGCTAGCCAGCGTACTCAGATGTCCTTGCGACTTTTTTGGATCAAGCTCCGCATCGGCAAGAGTTCGGTTAACGTGAGCTTTAAAGGGCTTTTGTTGATTGATCCGCTCCCAGCTTGACGGCGCATTGCCTGGACCAAGAAACTTAACCCGGACGGTCCAGCGCTTGTGACGCTCATCCAAAAAATTTAGCATGCGTGCCGCCATGTGCTTGGCCTCGAGAACTCTTTCTGATGTTGGCTTGTCGAGAGCTCTAGAGAATGCGCGAATCGCTATGAACAAGTCGCGGTCCCGCTCTCGGTCATCGAGTATCTCGTGTTCCAATAGAAATTCGCCCACCTCATCAGCTATTTCTTGAGTTTTAAACGAAGATTTTGCGCTCATGGCTTCCGCTAATTTCTGCGCCATTTGAGCTAGTTGAGAGCGGTCTAGTCCATCAAAAAAAGGTGTATCTTCACTTTGTTTGAGAACGCTTTGCATGGTTTCCGTCGCCTTCGGCGGTATGGCCTGGCCACTGCTGCGTGCATCGTCGAGAGATGACTTGAGTGAACGCAAAGTGTCCAAAGCTTGTCGGTATCTACCGTAGGCACTGGCTACCTTGACGTGTATGGGCTGACTTTTTCCAGTCAAAGGGCTGGGTTCTGCCCGGTCTGTCGCCTCGGCAACGATGTCAAATTCAACAACATCTTCTTCCATCCAAGGCTGGAGATTGAGCTTGTAGACGGTGTCAACGGATGTTGTGTCACCAGAGATATTCAAAACGGATTCCTGGGCGGTTTTCTGTTTAGTCGTGATTTTTAGGAGAACTTTATCCAAAGGGTGCACTGATGAGACTTTTATTTTTAGAGTCAACAACTCATGGTCTGGCCATGGGTCTCTACCGAAAGATTCAAAAACCATGTCCACCTTGGGTGTCGGAAGAGGTGTTACCACCAGCTTTGCTGCGGTCTTCGACGATATTGCCGGAATAATCAGATCGGCAGTTTCAGGCGCAGAAAATTCCGCTGACCATAAAGTTTGACGAGTCGTGGGTGGTCCAGCAGGGGACATCTGAATAGTCAGAGGTGGGGTTGTACCATCCGGCTTTAAGGTGATTACCGGCGGCGTTTGAGTCGACGACACCTGAATGACCGTTAGTCGTAGCATGTTCGAAGGAATCAGCTCTATGGTCGGCGGTGAGCTGGTTGAGAGGCTAATCGGCTCGTTCATGGTCAAATTATTAGATTTCTTCGGTGCGGCGCCGTCTAAAATCTCCAGTGTCATACCACCTGTTAAAGCGGTCAATAACTGCCTGGCATCTGCAGCTGCGGTTCCGAGATCGATAGGTGCTTTCGTCAACATGAAAACCGCAAGCAAACTAGACAAGACCACCGATCCCGCCATGGTAGACAGCCGCTGATTTTCCCAGGAGCGCAACTTTCGCTCCTCCAAAAGAAGCCTGGGCTCCCAATCCTTTTTGGGCTCCGGCTGATCGGCTTCCCAAAAAGGTGACTGAGTAGCTGCTGGATACTGAATATCTAGCGAGAGAAGAAGTGATGATTTAGTAATACTGTGGGGTCGTCTTAAAGATGAAAACCTTAAAACAGAGATGCTGGTTAAGAGTCCGCAGGCGATATGGGCTAAGGGGTAAGATGCATCAATATCACTCCACAAAGCCGCGACTATAAGTCCAACAGCAATAGCTCTAATCACAGAAAACGCGACATATGTCCTATGAGTCGCGACCTTGATTTTATTCATTCTGCCAAGAGATTGTACGAAAATATTGTCCATTTTTTATTTAGATCCCAGCGTCACTTTGCAGATTTTTTTGACCGCGTAATATGTCGTTCCACGAGATGATCTCATCAAGAATAGACGACATCGGTATCTTGCCTTCAGTGAACCCGTTATGGTGTACGTTGGCTACGACTCTCGTCGTGATTCTGTTTTTGTCAGGACTAGACAGCGTAATTTGATCAACTGATTCAAATCGCGCGACCTCGTCTTCACCCGGTTTTAGAATCAATACAGGTTTTTTGATAGATCTAAAGTAGTCGCCAAATTTATCCATCGCCTCAAGTAGCTCGCGAGCAAAAGCAAAAGTCAGACGAAGTTGCGAAGGGCCAATAAGTGACCTAATGAGTCGGGTAGCCATGGTTTTTCCAACAACCCGGTGTAAGGGGTTTGAAAATCTTGGGTGTAAGCCAGTTGGCACCTTCACTCGCGGCATGATGTCTGCCAAAACCCGTATGATCCAACGTTTGAATCGGCCTGGCATCCACGCGAGTTCTAGTGTGGGAGCGGCCAATACGACCCCGTGAACAAACTGAGGATGTTTGGCTGCCAACTCTGTCGCCACGATAGCGCCGTAACCTTGGCCCACTACGATAGGAGATTGTCCATTATGGATATGACGAAGCCATGAGGCGATCTGAAGCACGTCAGAGACCAATTCTTGGAATCGATCCAAATGCCCGGAGAGGTCCGCGTTGATCCCGTGACCGCGTTGATCGTATGAGTAACTGCTTAGTCCTCGGTCACACAGAAACTTCATACACTCCCAATACATATCAGCCCTCTCACCCACATCGTGAATGATGAGCACGGGAGCATTTTTGGAGGTTTGCCTGCACCGAAGTCCAAGAATGGCTGCGACATTTGATTTGTGATCGACAGGGCAAAGATATTGGTAGAGCTCGCCCGACTCGGGGGGCTCAAATTGGGATCCACTAGCCAATCTACGAAGGCTTAACGGTGTTCTCTGGGCTGATTGAATTTGGCTATCCATCGCGAAATTATATCGTATTAATTGGGGTGATGATACTTGACTGCAACTCTCTGAATACCTTAACAAATTCGAAGCCTTCTTTAACCAATTATTTGCATGTTCTTTACACGACCTACTTAATCCTCGTTCAAAATACTCGAGTGTTTGAGTCTCATTCGGCAGGGACGCTGGAGGTGGCAACGTGCTTTCTTTTGGACGGGGCGAAGGAGCAATTTTCAGATTGGGGCAAAACCGGTCAGTTTTAGAGTTGGTGCCCTTTGTGAAACATGGGGCTCACACCCAGGGGAGAGCTCCGCTGCTATTCATTCATGGTATCGAGTTTGCGACGCCTGAAGAAACCCTCACTGATCTCGTGTGGCCCATGCTCGAGATCCTGGGGCCACAGAGAACCGCGGATCGTGAGATCTATGTATTCGTTTGGAATAGTCTTCTGACCAACAATATTGCATTAAGTGACCTGTTAGGCGCTTCGATACTTGAACGATTGCGATTTGCCTTCAGCGAGTTGCCCAAGTGTCGCAGCTACTTACGGGATGTTGAGCGCCGGGCCCGGGAAGCAGCCCACTGTCTTTTGCCGTTTGCCCTCGAGTGGAGCTCAGAGAGTCGGGTAGGGCCTACGGTCATTACGCACAGCATGGGCAGTCTCGTTTGGGCGGAAACCCTGAAGCTACTCGTTCAGGCCACTGACGTGGTTGCAAAGCCCGGAATCTGGTGGTCATTACAGCCAGCCATGCATCGTCGAGTCTTCACGGAGGACGGCGAGTACAATATTATCCCCAAGATATATACAGGTTCAGACTCCAGCAGGGCCGTCGTCTGGTATTCCCGCTTGGATCTTATTCTCAGTACCATCTATCTCCTGTCAAAAAGGGGGTTTGCCCTTGGTCAGTATGGTTGCCCGGTGGGGCGTATTCCTCAAAGAGATGTGACGTCTTGGGTCAAAGAAGCTCACGGGATGCGTCACATACGCTCAAGTCTCGGTGATTTTTTTGAGCGAATTAAGCCCATTTTGACCGAAGAGGCCGACTTGCACGGCATATGAGCAAGGACCGTCCTGGTCACCACTATTGCCCTCAGGTTCACACAGCCCGAATTAGTGCTTTTCAGCCTCTCACAGAAGCGGTATAGAGCAGGCCGTCATGAGGGGTCGTCTGCTTGAGCTGAGGTCGGCCCCAACACGTTACTCACAGGGGGTTTTATATGAAGGCGCAATTCCAAGCTGTCAATCCAACGATGGCCACCAAACAGATTAAGTCCATGTTCGACGAGTTTAAGAGCTTTGCCTTTAAGGGTAGTGTGGTCGATATGGCTGTGGGTGTTGTGATTGGCGCGGCTTTTGGGAAGATTGTGGACTCCCTCGTAAAGAACATCCTCATGCCTGCCGTCGGCCTTCTGACCCCGGGCGAGCAGGGCTACGTGGATTGGAAAATCACGGTTGGATCAAAGTCGATACCCTATGGTTTGTTCTTGGGTGAGGTCGTTAACTTTCTGATCGTGGCGTTTGCCTTATACCTATTTATGGTCAAATTCATCGGACTTGTTGTAGCCAAGAAAAAAGCCGAGCAAGCCGAGTCCGCGCCGCCTGCCGAAACAGAGGATCAGAAACTGTTGAAGGAAATCAGAGATCTTTTGGCCACCCAGAGGCGGTGATAGCGTCGATTTTATTATTTGGTCAAGAATTGCCGAAAAGGGGCTACAGATGCACAAGTTTCTCAGTGTTTGTTTTGGTTTTGGAATTACTGGAGCAATTATCTCTACTTGGATTGCCCCTCGCGTCATATCGATGCTGGTCACGCCGCCTGTAAGTTTTAGTACAAATTGTGAGCCGGCGGCTACCTGGGCCACTGATAAGCTCATCATGGCGCAATTAGCTGGTCTTGCAATTGGCATGCTCACTGCATTTGTTTGGATTGTGAGTCGTAAGTTTTCGAAATCAGCCAAGGGTGAAAAAAGTCAGCAGATGGCGCAGTAGTCACTGCTCTCTTAAAGGAGCTTTGATCTTCAATGCAGAAACTCTGGCATGAACTCGAAACAAAAGACGTGCTAGCTCTTCTTGATGTTGATGTTGGTCAGGGTCTTTCAACAAATATTCTCCCTAAACTACGAGACAAATACGGTTCGAATAATCTCCCCGAGGCCGAGCGTAGACGGTTCTCCAGCATCTTATTGCGCCAATTTCTAAGTCCACTTATTTATATTTTGATTGTTGCAGCCGTGATCGCCTTGGCGATTGGTCATGGTAAAGACGCAGCGGTCATATTCATCGTTATTTTTTTGAACTCACTTATTGGTGCCGTTCAGGAGGGGCGTGCAGAGGCTTCTCTAGCCGCCTTAAAGCGGCTCACCAAACTCTCTGCAAAAGTCATAAGAGATAGTCAAGCGCGTGAGATAGCGGCAAGTGACTTATTTCCTGGCGATATCATTCATATTACTTCAGGAGACGGCGTTCCCACCGATGGCCGCATTATTGAGGCCCATGGCCTACAGATTTCAGAGGCCGCATTGACTGGAGAGTCACTGCCGATAAATAAAAAATCTAGCGCACTTTCACCTGAGACCCGTTTGGCAGATCGAGTCAATATGGTTTATGCGGGTACCTATGTCACTAGTGGGCGGGGCGTTGTTGTTGCAGTCAGTACCGGCGAATCCAACGAGCTTGGAAAAATCGCGGCCATGACGGGCAAAGTGCCGCATGTAAGAACTCGCTTGGAAACAAGAATCCATGATTTTGGCAAAAAGGTAGTGAAGGCAGCGGTCTTGTTTTTTCTACTGACGGTGATCCTCGGTGCCATCCACGGGATGGAATTTTCTGAGATTTTCATGATCGCTATTAGTCAGATGGTCTCAATTGTTCCTGAGGGACTGCCAGTTGCAATGACGATCGCATTAGCTGTAGGCGTTCAAAGAATGGCTAAGAGGCGAACCATCGTGCGCCGACTATCTGCGGTTGAAACGCTTGGTTCCACGACGGTCATTTGTTCAGATAAAACGGGCACGTTGACACGCAATGAGATGACCGTGGTCCGCTTGGCAGTTCCTGGGAAACTAGGCCAATTATCGGTAACTGGCAGTGGATATTCATGTCGCGGGGGCTTCTTAAAATGGGAATCATCACAGTCCGTAGCCCCCGCAGAGTTATCGAATGATTCCGATTTTGTTCAGCTTCTGGGAGCTGCTGTTTGCTGCAATGATGCAGACTTATTTATGCCGTCAAAAAATCAGGATCAGTGGCAAATCACCGGTGATCCAACCGAGGCTGCATTATTAGTTTGTGCTGAAAAGAGCGGTCTTAGTCGTCTAAAGCTACGGTCGGATCAACAGAGACGACGAGAGCTTTCATTTGATCCAAACTTCAAGATGATGGCAACCGAGCACGATGATAACGGACGGTCTTTGGTTTATGTGAAAGGTGCGCCGGAGGCTATTTTTAACCGATGTCACGCAAATCATGAGGTTTTCTCAAGTGTCAGTTTAGAGGATTACCGCAGTCTGGCAGATAGTATGGCAGCTGACGCCCTTCGAGTTCTTGCGTTTGGCGTGGTGAAAGATTGTCGCATCGCTATCGATCAGGGGTTTGATCAACTATCTGGGCGCATCGAGTTTTTGGGGCTTGTAGCGCAGATGGATCCACCTCGAGATGAGGTCAGGGCTGCAATTACTGAGGCGAAATTAGCAGGAATAAAGCCGATTATGATCACTGGGGATCATAAAGTGACAGCCGTGGCCATAGCTGGGCAGCTTGGTATTGCCGAATCTAGCGTGCAAGCGATGTCAGGAGATGAGATGGAGTCTCTCAGCTTAAGTGAATTATCGCACAAGTTGGAAAACATCACCGTTTTTGCGCGAGTTCACCCAGAGCAAAAGCTCGCGATAGTCAGGGCTTTCCAGGCGTCAGGACATGTTGTTGCAATGACCGGTGACGGCGTCAATGATGCGCCAGCTCTGGTTCAAGCCGACGTCGGCGTCGCCATGGGCATGACTGGTACGGAGGTAGCAAAAGAAGCGGCCAAAATAGTTATAACTGACGACAATTTTGCCACAATTATTGCAGCTATCGCACAAGGTCGGCTCGTTTATCAGAATATTAAAAAATTACTGCTTTTTTTATTTGTGACATCAATCGATGAGCTTGTGGTTTTGATGCTAGCTCTGCTATTCGGATTTCACGCGCCGCTGGCCGCCGTCCAGATACTTTGGATTAATCTGGTTTCGGAAACTGCCTTGACTGTGAATCTTATTATGGAACCGATGGAGGGGGATGAAATGCGCCGACTGCCCACATCGCCACAAGAGCCTTTGTTCGATAAAACCATGCTTAGACGTATCCCGCTTATGGTGAGCGCCTCGGTCTTATCCACGTTTGGCTGGTTTTTATTCCGATCTTATCAAGGTGCGCCGCAAGCACTGGTCCAATCGGAAACCTTCACCATGTTGGTGGTTTGTCAGTGGTTTAACTTATTAAACTGTCGCTCATCCATTCGCTCCGCTTTGTCTTGGAGCATCCTTGGTAACAGATGGCTCTTGGGTGGCTTGATTATTGCTAACGTGCTTCACGGGTTAGTCATTTACTGGCAGCCCTTGGCGGGCTTCTTTCATACGGAGCCAATTTCTGTTTTTAACGTCTTTGCAATTGGAGTGGTGGCAAGTTTTGTTTTATGGATCGAGGAAATTAGAAAAATTTATGTTCGCAGATCTCTAACCACCTGAATTCACACAACTTGCCTTAAAATAGGACAAATTGTTAAAAATTTATAAATTACCCAAAAAAATGATTTTTATTATTTTCAGAATATCTGAGACACGCTACACTCCTAGACAGAGCTTAAATAATTGTTTTTACGGTTTTCCGCAGGGACTGCGGAATACGTTGCGCACTGCCTGCTAACCGCAGAAGGAGACTGCATGAGACTTAAATCCTTACGGGCAATTGTAGTTCTTCTCTTGGTCGCAGGGGGCAGCTCTGATTTCGCTCAGGCTAGCGTCGACGCGTCGGGCGGTAAAGGTCAGTTGACTCTCGTTCAGTTCAATCTTCGCTGGTTTGGTCAGCGCAAAATTGAAAGCGGTGATAATAAAGAAATCATTGAAGAAACTAGAATTCCAACAATTCGTAAACATATGACTGACAGCGGCCTCATGGGTGATGTCCTTGCCTTCGAAGAGATTGTTGACGTGAAGCTATTGGCAGAGGTTCTGCTGGAGCGTCGTTACGCGTGTCAATCCTACAGCCATAAGGATCCTGATCATCAGCACGTTGTGGTCTGCGTAAAGCCCCATCTTCGTTTTGAAAAAGCTCCAGGTGCAAAATCATATACTTTGGATGACGTTGATGTGACGGGGGAGCTCCGCCCCGCAGTGCACGGCATCATTAAGACGAGCTCTGGAAAACCACTGATGCACCTTTTTGCTGTGCATTTGAAGTCTGCGCCAGACTTCTCTTCCGTTCGCGTGAAGCAGATGCAGGTCATCTCGGACTACGTAAAACGACGAGATGACAACTTACCTGTTACGATCGTCGGTGACTTCAACACATATAATGACGATCCTGAAAATTTCACGCGTATTTTATCTGGTAATCAAATGGAAGAAGTTCCATCGCCCGAGTCCTATTCGTGGGCGACAACTCATGAGACCTATCAGCCCGCAAAGTTTGACCGCGCATGGATGACGGGTGCCTTGGCTGATAAAGTAACGTTCCACCATGTTATTGGTCCTTGTAATCAAAGTGATCGTGGCAAGCTGCAGCGTTACAATGATACGGTATCCGATCATTGTGCGGTTAAGACCTCTTTCAATATCGCTGATTGAAGCTAGAATTCAAGCTTGAACAAAAAACCCCATCAGTCAAGATGGGGTTTTTGTTTTAGAGGCGCTCTTCTCTCGTCTCATTACTTTCGTCAGTCGGAGTATCAATATCTGGCGCTGGACTTGGCGAGCTTTTTTGAGATTGGCAAGGATTAGCCGGAACTGCACCGCTACGCAGACGTTCTGACATCTTGGCCACTGGCTCACCACCTAACCTGATTTTAGCTTGAAGGCTTTTCTTGAAGAGTCGCTCGCAACCAGCCACATCATTGGCCTGCATGACATAGTTTTGTTTATAGGCCCACCTTGGGGCTACAAATGCATAGGCCTTGCCGGCATATTGTGGATCTGGTGATGCAATGACTCTGTCTCCCGATGTGCCTTCCCAGGCCCTTGCATAGTAGGTCATGTGACTACGTGGAATATCTGACATCTTGTCAGAGAATGACGCTTTGGCGAACCCCTTAACTTTTTTGATTTGGGACAACGCTTGGGCGATTCCGCCACTATTTCCTAGGCCCCTTCGGTCAATATTGACGATGGGTATGCCAGTTAAATTGAGGATACGAGCGGCCTCCTCCTTGGCAAACTTACCATCTGTCAGAATCAACTCTGGTTTACCGGACTCAATAATTTTTTTAAGTAACGTCTCACGGTATGGTTTGGTTGCATTAAATGTTTCCTGCCAATCTGGATCTTGTCCATATGGTGCGGTTTTGATGACAAGATATTTCTCACCGACCCCAAGTCCATCCATGAGAGTCTGCAGGTACTGTCCGCGTGCACCTGTGAGGGCGCGAGCCGTGACCAAATCGTCATAACCATCTGGATCAGCTACGATCAAAACTCGAGGAGCTTTGAAGGTTCCTCGATAGTGGGCATAGTCCCCTTGGTCGTCTCTTTTCTTTATGAAATTTGAATCTGTGGGAAGCGCTGTCTTCATGATCTTCGCGAATTCTTCTGGAGGACCCGGGTCGAACGTATAGCGGCGATTTTTTGGTCCAGGATTCTTACTGCCATCCGTGCTGTTTGGTTTAGTAATCCAAACGTCACTATTAGGCGGCATGACTGATGGGGCGGCTTCGCCCATGGCTTTAATAGCCTCTTGGTCAAAGCGTACTTTATCCCGTGTGCCGAATACTATCACGTTTGTGGACATTCTGGAGGCCGACGATACGTTCACCATTCGTGAATTCGGAGCTCCGAAATCATAATACTCAGTGCCCATGGATGCTCTGTCGTATCGATAGTCACGTCCTTGGGCAAAGTTACTGGTTAGTCCAGAATCTGGCTCAATTTTCCAGCCGCCTCTCGTGTAGGGTTCTAGCGGCTTGATGCCGTTTTTAACCGCAGCTGATGCGTCAGAATCAGACATGCTACTGAGGGCTGTCGGGTGTGGCAATTGAGTTACAAGGAGGTCACCGTCAATGGACGTACCATCGGCCAGTTTCATTCCCTTCAAAGAGATCGTTGTTTTCCCGTTAATCGACATCTTGCGATTTACATCATAGCCGCCGAGTTGAGCCGGGTGAAGAACTCCGCTGCCCCCGACGCCTCCTCCTGAAAACACCATTTTTTGTGTCCAGCGGGCAGATGCTGAGTTGAACTCCTGCTGGAACTTGCTACGAAGTTGATTCATGCTCTCTTCTTCTTCGTACTTTGGTTGTTGACCGGCGAATTCTCGGTAAAGATCTCGACCCTCAGCTGTGAGAGGGCTGAAAGCCTGAGTGTTGCCTCCGCTATAGACCGCTTGGAATTCAGGGATCTTCAATTTTGCGAGATCGGATTCGGAGTAGCGACTGCCGACAGTGCCGCCGTTTGCCGTGACGAACGACCCCATAGTATCTCTCGCGGCACCACCAAAGAGGACGATCATCTTCAGGGATTTTTTGTTATTTTTGATGATCCAAGAAATGAGCTGATTGCGCCACTTAACAATCGGGCTATCGACGTCTTGGGACAATAGCCAGACAGGGTTTGAGGTGAAAGAGCCGTAGGAAAGTTTTTGGCCGTCACCAGAGCTAGAAATAATCGGAGTATCAAAAAACGAATATTGCCAGCGTATCGTGTAGGGAAATGTGTTGATGAATGCTGCGCTAGATCCTACGCCAAAGTATTTGGCCAAATCCTGAGCGCGTCCGCCAAATCCTGCTGTCGCTGTTCGTCCTGCAGCCTCGGCAATGTGGGTGGCGTCTTGTCCAATAAAAAGAATCTTGACGCTATTGGGCTCTTGAATCATGCGCCAGATAACCGGTCCAAACGCTGGACGGAACATCTGGTCTCCAAATATCGCGTTGGATAAACCTGGGAAATAGGGGAGATTGGCGTGGATGTTAATCAGCTCGTTGCCAAGATCGGTCTTGGGATTTGGTCCACCGTCGTATGACCAAATGGGGAAGGATCCCTTGCCTTGGAAGTCCCGTTGAGTGAGGTCAGATTTATCTGATCTTGGTTTGCAGGCTTGCCAGCCTAGTGAGACTGACGTGATGATGCTCACTAAGATGATGGAGCGTCGAAGAAGAGTCGAAGGCATTTTCATGATAACCCCAAGCAATTATTTTGGTTTGTGGCCCAAAAATAGGTCTTCTTATATGGTAAGTTGATTTGTCGCCCGGCGCAAAAAAACGGCAGACTTTCACTCAAACCTCGAATATTCAATTCGATTAGGCGAGATTTTTTGGATTTATCCTTGGTAAGATCACAATGCTCGGTAATGATTATCATTAGCCGCTTTTTTTTGATTTTGACCAAATATTTTTGAAGAAGCGTGAGATAAGAAGAGAGGTTATGAGGACTATGCGTTACAGCGTTGCCGTATTCCTGATTTTAGCAACTCAAGCTTTTGGCGCTGAGTCCAAAAAAAATAATTATCCGCCCGAGTGGTGGAAGGAAGTGCCGCGAAGTGACGCGGCGTCTTGGGAAATTTTGCCGCAGGATGCAAAGCCCGGTGAAGTCATTCTCTCAAAAAGAACCGAACTTGGCATGCTGTCTAACTTTGCAGCCACGTCGTTTGAGATTGATGGAAAGATTTATCCCGGAATCGAAGGTTTCTGGCAGATGATGAAGTATCCAGAAGGTCCCAAAGATGAGCGGCAGAAGTATCCTGGGCTAGAGTGGAAGTACACACGAGATCAAGTAGCTCAGATGTTGGGTTTTGATGCAAAGCGTGCTGGTACCCTTGCCGAACACAACATGAAGAAGATGAAAATAAATTGGGTGACCAATAAAGGTAAGAAGATGCCGTATCGGGTTCAAGAAAAAGGTCCCCACTACAAGTTAATTCGCCGCGCCATGCAAGCGAAGCTTGATCAAAACCCTGACGTTAAAAGGCTACTTAAAGCCACCGGTGATCTTATACTCCGTCCTGATCATGACCAGGGAACCGATGTGCCGCCTGCTTGGAAGTACTATGAAATTTGGATGGAGATTAGGGCGACACTTTGATTGTGCCTTATTTTTAATTTAAGAACGTCTCGAAATGGTATTGTGATGTTGCTCACTACAGCCAAAAACTTGCTTCTGATCTTGTCCCTTGCCGTTATAAGCCACAGCGTAGCTTTGTCAAAGACCACAGGATTTCTGATCCCGGGATATACGATGTCTGGGGATAAGAGGGGCTACGAGGTTTCTTTAATCATCGATCAAGGTGGCGTGGGTCTAGGGTTTGTCACCGGCGAAACGACCTACCCTGAGCGAGAAAGATTTATCGAAGTGCAGGCTAGCGCCTAGGCTTGGCTGGTTGCCGCGGGCAGTATCGGTATCGGCCCTTATAATTCACCCGAAACCCTCGGTCTTCAGACGACGGTTGCGCTTCAGTTTTTTACGCCATGTCTCGCGTTCGCAAGACTTAAATTTCAAACCAGTCCGGATTCAGCGGTGCTGCCCTTATTTGGACTGATGTTTAAGCTGCCGATTCCAATCAGCCCACTTTGATTTAGTACAAAGCTAATGGGGGGAGCTCGCGACTGCTTGGTCCAAACAGCTTGGTTTATATGCCCTGGGTATATCCTCGCGCTCGCAACTATGCGTTTGCTAATTGGTCTCGCATGACATAGTTTTGTGGAGCAGTCCGACTAGTGTGGGCTGGAACGTCAATGGAAATAGTCCGGGGATTATATGAAAGACGCTGAGTACGACGCATTCGCAAAAGAATATCAAGAATCAAAGCAGCTTCCTTTTCGGACCTATGCTGAGCAACCCCTACTTTTAGACATGATCGGCGACGTGACTGGCAAGATGGTCTTAGATTTAGGCTGTGGTGAAGGCATCTATGCACGAAAAATTAAAGAGCTGGGTGCAAAGACGGTTGTCGGCGTTGATATCTCAGGGGAAATGATCGCATTAGCAAGAGTCTCCGAGCAAGAAGATCCACACGGTATCGAATACCATGTTGGCGATGCTTCGACGGTTGGTCAAATAGGACAATTCGACTTGGTCCTTGGTTCTTATATCTTGAACTATGCTCGCAGTCTTTCTCATCTGGAAGCATTCTGTCGCGTTATTCATGAGAACTTAAAACCAAATGGCCGATTTGTGGGGATGAACGACAATCCGGCGAATAACCCGGATCATTATGCTGGCTACCGTAAATATGGATTCGTGAAGTCATCACCCAGTCCCAGGCTTGAAGGAGATCCTGTGACCTATACAATGTTCCTTCCAGACGGCAGCAGCTTTAGCTTTGATAACTTCTATCTAGATCCCAAAACCTACCAGAAAGCCTTTGATG
>JBEIGW010000038.1:0-14888 GCA_040381655.1 Deltaproteobacteria bacterium | reverse complement strand
GAACCGGCAGTGAGTCATGTTTTGTCAAATTTGAACCAGAAATTTGAATCCCTCGAGTCACAACTTGGGGGCAATTTTAAACCTTCATGGAACAATTTGATGGCGCCACTTGACGAGATCGATTTTGATCTTTTTCGTGTTTGGTCACCGATAAGTCATCTTATGGGCGTAATGAACTCGGACGCTCTCCGTGCTGCATTCGAAAAAATGCAACCAGAAGTTGTAAAATTCGGCTTAAAAACATCCCAAAGTAGAGCCGTATACGACGCTTTAGAAAAAATGCGTAATTCATCTGAATTTGGCTCGTTCTCGCGTCCACGTCAACGAATCATTGAAAGAAATCTTCTGTCAATGAAACTTTCCGGGGTCGGTCTCTCTGGGGAAAAGAAAGAACGCTACAACGCAATAGCGCAGGAGTTGGCGGTTCTCAAGACGAAGTTTTCCAATAATGCTTTAGATTCGACTAAATCTTGGTCTATGACGCTAGTAACAAAAGCCGAGGTCGACGGTTTACCAGACTACTCACTGGCAGGAGCCAGCCAAGAATACAACCGCGCTAACAAGACCAACACATCTACTGCCTCAGTGGGACCCTGGAGATTCACTCAAGACGCGCCCAGCTACATCCCCTTCATAGAAAACTCCACGAGACGAGACCTTCGCGAAAAAGTCTACCGAGCTCGCATCGCTATTGCTTCGGCGGGAGAGCTTGATAATTCACCGGTAATCGACAGAATCCTATCACTCCGTAAAGAACAATCTCAACTCCTCGGATTTCAGACCTACGCGGAGCAAAGCTTAACCTCCAAAATGGCAGGACGTGTCGACGCTGTAGATAAGCTTCTCGATGAGCTGTTGAATGCCTCTTGGGAAAAAGGGCGGCACGAACACGCAGAACTGGAGCGATTCGCTCAAGACAAGGGATTCTCTGGCCCACTTCTCGAGTGGGACGTCCCATACTATGCAGAACGACTGAAGGAAGAACGATACCAATTTAGTGACGAGGAGCTTCGCCCCTACTTCCCCATTACTAAAGTGCTAAACGGTTTATTTGCACTCGTCGAAAATCTACTTGGGATAAAAGTCACAGAGTCCCCAGGTGAGGCCCCAATCTGGCATCAAGACGTTCGTTTTTTCAAAGTGTTTGATGTTGAAACAAAGCTCCACATAGCGTCGTTCTTCCTTGACCCTTACGCGCGACCAGGACTGAAACGTGCAGGCGCCTGGATGGACGATTGCGTGAATCGACGAAAAATTGGTAACAAAACAGAAATCCCAGTAGCTCACCTTATCTGTAACGGAACGCCACCTGTTGGAGACCAACCAGCGCTCATGGGCTTTGATGAGGTCCACACTTTGTTTCATGAATTCGGCCACGGACTGCAGCATATGCTAACGGTGATTGATGACGCTGGCGCTGCCGGAATCAACGGAATTGAATGGGATGCTGTCGAACTGGCAAGCCAATTCATGGAAAATTGGCTCTACCATGAGCCCGTACTTCGCTCCATCAGCGGACACTTTCAAACGAATGCTCCGTTGCCCGATGCTTTAGTCGATAAAATTTTAGCGGCCAGAAATTACAGAGCTGCAAGCATGATGCTGCGACAATTGCACTTTGGTCTCACCGATATCGAATTACACCATCGCCATGTCTCGGGCGGATCAGAAACGGCGCACGATGTTTTTAATCGCATAGCAAAAAGGACAAACGTGTTACCCCCGCGGCCTGAAAACAGGTTTCTCTGCGCTTTCAGCCATATTTTTGCAGGTGGTTATTCGGCCGGTTACTACAGTTACAAATGGGCGGAAGTTCTCAGCGCCGACGCTTTTGCGGCTTTTGAGGATGTCGGACTCGAGAACTCATCAGGACTCAAAGAGACAGGACGCCGCTATCGGGCCACAATCCTCGCACTAGGCGGCGGCGAACACCCCATGGAGGTATTCAAAAAATTCCGAGGCCGCGAACCCTCGACAAGAGCCTTGCTTCGCCATAGCGGACTTTTAAGCTAAGGAAAGACTACGAACGATGGAGAAAAGCAACATAAGCATACCGCTACGTCGCCAGATTCGCAATGTCGGTCGACTCGCACAAATCGTCAACGTATTCGCCAGACATGGCTATTGGACGGCTATCGAGCGAATCGAGATGAGAAAGGTACTCAGTGACGCCGATATGCAAAAAGCTGCATCGGAGTCCAAAGACGCTAATCAACGTGCTGACGCTGGCCAACAAAAGCTGGAGGGAATTCCGGCCAGGTTTCGTCGAGCTCTAGAGGAGCTTGGTCCAGCATTCGTAAAGCTAGGCCAGATTCTGGCGGTTCGTGAAGATTTAATCCCAAAAGAATTTACAGATGAATTGTGCAAACTGCATAGCAACGTCGACTCAATACCTTACTCGACTATAAAACAGAGACTCGTAGAGGAACTAGGCGATGCCAAAATATCTCTATTCTCCTCCATAGAAGCAACACCGCTAGCTGCAGGAAGCATTGCTCAGGTCCACGCCGCCACACTCACCGATGGGACACAGGTTGTTATAAAAATCCAACGGCCAGGAATTAAGTCACAGATAGAAGTTGACCTCGACTTGATGGCTACGATTGCCCAATTGCTCGAGCGATATATTCCTGAGATTCGATTTATAAATCCTTCGGCCCTCGTCCAGGCCTTATCTGATGCACTTCGATCTGAATTGGACTTCGTACGCGAAGGTGGAAGTGTTGCTAAGATCACTGCCAATTTTCAGGACGTCCCCCATATTCACGTTCCGAAAGTATATTGGCATCTCTCCACAAATCGGATTCTCACATTGTCAAAAATCGAGGGCATTCCGGCTGACGACAGAGCACGCCTGATTGCAGCCGGTATAGACGTCAAAAAGCTAATTGGACGTGGACTGGCCATGTTTATGAAAATGGTTTTTGTCGATGGATTTTTCCACGGCGACCTTCACCCAGGAAATCTTTTGGCCAAGCCAGACTCAGAGATTGGACTCCTAGATTTTGGTCTAACGATCCGGTTAGGGGTCAGAACCCGAGAAAATTTGGCAGGGTTGCTCATGAGCCTTGCTCGCGAAGACTATGAAGGCATGGTGAACTATTATCTTGAAATCGCGGACCCTTCCCCGTCACTCGATGTAAGACAGTTTCAACATGATGTAGCAAACGCAGTTGCTCCTTTTGTAGGGCTATCGCTTAAACAAACACAAAGTGGCGCTCTACTTTGGGATTTGGCGAGAATAGCAGCCAAGCATGGCACGCCTTTTCCGCAGGATATGATTGTATTTGTAAAAACTTTGGCGACTCTCGAGGGTGTTGGCGCAAAGTTGGATCCTGATTTTAACATCATGACTCATATCGAGGAATTTGCTTCCGAATTACTTAGTGATTTATATTCACCAAAGCGCCTACAAGATCAAGCTCTCTCTATTGGACGCGATCTGGCCAACCTTCTTCGGTACGCACCCATTCAGACACGGCGTCTCTTAAACGCCGCATTGGATGGGCAGCTCAAAATTATGTTCGCTAGTCCAGATGTCATTAGGCTTTCACGCGCCATAGACCGCTCCGGTAGTCGGATCGCAGTTGCAATGATCGTGGCTGCACTTCTGATCGGCTCTTCCATTCTCACTTATGCGGCCGCTCCTAATCAGCCCAATACGGGCGTCATCGGGATCGGAGGCTTTGTCCTAGCCGGAATTCTGGGTGTTTATATTGTAGTCTCCATGTTGCGCTCGGGTCGATTATAGCCTCGAACGTGCAATAGGCATTCCACTTTTTAAGGATGGAGAATGATCGATCCGTGAAATTTCCAGCATCCACTTTGATGACCCTTTTGACACTATCATGTATTTCCGTGCCGTCAAAAACATCCTCTGACGCTTGGCCCACTAGAGTGACGCTGACAGAAACCCATGACATCTATTTTACCGGATCCACCACCGACGTAAAACGAGAGACCAACGCGTGTCTTTTCCTAGCAGGGGGTGGTGCGGATTTTGACGATGCCTGGGATTGGTTTTTAAAACAATCCGGCTTTGGCGATATTATTGTGATTCGTGGTAGCGGATCTGACGGCTACAATGACATGCTCATTGAAAAAGGGGCTAATTCTGTAACATCTATCGTCGTTAAATCCACCCAAGCTGCTGATGATGATGACTTGCTACAAAGAGTCCGTCGAGCCGAGGCTATTTTTTTTGCCGGCGGAGATCAGTCCGATTATGCAAAATACTTGACTGGTACTCCGCTGATTAAAGAAGTCAATGCGGCAGCAAAAAGGGGTATACCCGTGGGCGGAACCTCAGCGGGCCTCGCCATACTAGGTGAGTTCTACTTCCCAGCCTATAAAGATACAATCACATCGTCTGACGCCCTTATCAATCCTTACCACGAACGTCTGATTCTTGAGAAAAGACTTCTTGATCTACCTTTCCTAAAAAATGTGATAACAGACTCTCATTTTGAAAATCGCAACCGTATGGGCCGCCTGATCACTTTCATGGCGCGAATTATAAGTGATAATTGGTCACAAAAAATCCGTGCCATAGGTGTCGATGAAAGCACTGCCGTTATGATCAATGGAAAGGGGGCTGCGCGCATTTTTTCAAAAAAAGGTCACGCGTATATTCTTGAACCTACTGGAACGCCAAGAAGGTGTACAAAAAGCGCACCGCTGACTTTTGGAAAAATCAACGTGAGGCGTCTGCCAGGTGGAAGTACGTTTGACGTCTCCACATGGTCCAACGAAAATATGCCCCACTACACACTGGACGTTATAGACGGCAACATCATATCAAATGTCGGAACCGTCTATTAATCAGTAGATTTTCAACGGTCTCGCCAAAGAGGTACATTAAAATCTTCTTGGAGACATTCGGCGACCTCGGCTAAGGGAAGACCGACAACGTTGGAAAACGAACCATGGACCTCTCTCACCATGAAGCTTCCAAGCCCTTGCGCCGCATATCCTCCGGCTTTATCAAATGGCTCACCGGTCTCGATATACCCTTCCATTTCAGTTCCATTAAGTTTCTTGATGGCAACCTCAGTCGCCACGGTAAACTCTCTAACCTTCTCCACCCGAGCAGAGGAGATATGTGCCACGCATACCGCTGTCAATACGACATGAGTGCGACCACTTAATGCAGTCAGCATCTCATTAGCCTCATTTGCGCTCATTGGTTTTTCAAGAATTTTACCATCAATAACCACGATGGTATCTGCTGTAAGGACTAAAGCGCCAGACGGGTGACTCCGTTTCGCTTGTTCACAGATCCACGTGTTCTTTTCCCTCGCATTCCTGGCAACATAGGTCTCTGCATCCTCTCCGTCTAAAGGACGTTCCTCTGTCTCGGGTTTAACTATTGTGAAGTCAAGGCCAAGATGACTCAGTAACTCCTTACGCCGTGGGGATGAGCTGCCAAGGATAATTGGAAGCCTCGAAATATGTGATAAAACTGCCTCTTCATACTGCAAAACACCTTGGCCGATGTCAGAACGCCACTGGGCTTCGGGCCAATACCTACGAAGCCGCTCCACACGCGCTAAAGCTTTGGACTTCGCAGCATTGAATGTCCTACCCGTACCAGCAATCAGGAAAACTCGACCACTTCCAGTTTTAACACCACCCTCCGCCGCTTTTACGCTGGCTGCGAAAACTGCTGAGCCGTCATTTTGACCTTCGATCGCTGACCACGGCACAAAGCCGTCAACATCTGGCACCTCACCATAAGGATATCCACTGGACGCCAACACATATCCCATGACCGGTTTGGGATTAACGGCCTGAACAGAACGCCGCAATTTGACTCCGACCTTGGATGCAATAATTGGCAGCCAGTCAGTTTGATCAGATAGAGCAAGTACCTGCGCCTCGGGATCACCAAACCGGACGTTAAACTCTACGACAGCAGGACCCCTGTCCGACCACATCAAGCCGACATACAAGCAGCCCGTATAACTGATTCCGTTGCGCTCCAAGGTTTCCAAAAGTGGCTTTACAATTCGCGTATCAACTTGGTCCCCTGCGTCACCTGGAAGCCAGGGAACCGGTGTATAGCAGCCCATTCCACCCGTGTTAGGCCCCTTATCCCCCGCTAATAGGCGCTTGTGATCAACAGCAAAGCCGATACGGGAAATTTTACCAGCACCCACGAGACAGAAATAACTAACCTCTCTGCCGAATAGAATTTCCTCGATGACCACGCTTTCCGAAGCTTCGCTAAGACCTTTGCTATATAAGCGCTCTATTGCATCAGAAATGTTTTGCTCATTTTTGCAAACAAATACGCCCTTTCCGCTGGCCAATCCGCTTGCTTTGAGAACAACCCCCCCATCACGATCAAAGATTCTGGTGGCTTGCCGCAAGCAGTCGTCTCGATTGGTCACAACTTCGTGGGCGGCAGTAGGAATACTTGCCTCCATCATAATTCTCTTTGCAAAGACCTTCGACGATTCCAACTGGGCCGCAGCTAGGGTGGGACCAAAAACTTTTAAACCTCGTTTTGTCATAACATCCGTGATGCCCGCAGCTAGGGGACCTTCCGGACCGACAACAACGATATCAACGCCAAAAGCAATGGCGGCATCAGCAATTTTATCAAACGGCGTATCGGGGGATAGACCCAAAGCAGTGGCAATTCGATTTGTAGCGGCGTTTCCTGGCCATACAAACAAGGCGCGGCACTCTGGAGATTTCTTGAGTTTCCACGCAAGAGCGTGCTCACGGCCACCCGAACCAATCAGCAAAACTCGCATGCGCCCTCCGATGACGGACAAACGAAGATGGCTTCAACATCCCGTGACAAGGTCGTGAAATACCTGTAACTATTGAGAAAGTCAACGCTATCGGTGTACTATACAGGGCTTCATGTTAAATTAACAGTGCCTGGTTTATGGATTTTTATCAGAGGATTTTTAAATGCCCACCTACGATTATACGTGCCTGACCTGCGGCAAAGCCTTCGAAATTCATCATAAAATGTCCGAAACCGCACCCCAAGTGGCTCCCGGTTGCAATAACAGTAACTGTAACCTAGAAAAGAGACTATCGGCACCCGCTGCGGTCGTTAAATCGAATAATCCGTTATCAGGCCAGAGACTTAACAGACCAAGTGACGCTGCCTCGACGACGCACTCAAATACCGAATCGAGTCCTGCGCAGAGATGCGGCACTGGTTGCACGTTCCACCGGCACTGATCTATGATATGGCCTCGATACTGGGCCTTGCTCTAATTTTCTGACACTCTATTTCATTAGGACATTTGTAATGAGTAGCAGCATAAAATCATTGATCGGATCTGGAACAAAATTATGGCTCGACAGTGTCGACCCAGACCTTGTGAAGAGCAACGTTGCACTAGGGGCAACAGGCGCAACGAGTAATCCGATTATCATCGCTGACCTCATAAAAACTGGACGATTTGACGACCAGATAAAAGAGATGTCAAGGCAAGGACATGACCCGGAGGCAACCGCCTGGAAAGTCACCAATCATTTGGTGGCGGAAGCTGAACGCGAATTATTACCCGTCTTTAAAAAAACAAATGGCGACGATGGCTATGTCAGTTTTGAGCTAGATCCACTTCTAGAAGACGTCGATTGCAAACTAAGTACTGACGAACGCAGTCAAAAATACATTGAGCTTGGTAAGGCGTGGTCCCGGCATCATCCAAACCGAATGATTAAAGTCCCCGCAACTCCAGCCGGCCTTGGTGCCTTGAAGGACCTGGCGGCAGCGGGCGTACCGCTTAATGTCACACTGATTTTTTCAAAGCGTCAATACGAAGCTGCTCGTGATGCAATCTGGCGGGGCGCACAGCGGCTAAAATCTCTTGACCAGTTTAAAAGCGTCTACAGTATTTTTGTATCCCGTATTGACGTGTACACGGCAACCAAATATCCAAACCTATCGTCTGCCGCCCAGGGGTATGCAGGGGTTGTGAACGCCCAAATGCTTTGGCAGGACAATCAGTCATTTTGGTCAAACAATAAAACTCCGCTTAAACAAGAAATTATTTTCGCGAGCACAGGCACCAAAAATCCTTCAGATAAGCCGTGGAAATACGTAGATGCACTTGCAGGAAGTGACATTCAAACCAATCCACCACAAACCAACGATGCCGTCGCTCAATCAGGACACCGCTTCGAACGAAAAATCGACTGCCTGCCGCCAAAAGCCGTCTTGGACGAGCTTCTTACGTCAATCGACTGGCAAAAGCTCGAAGAGGACCTTATGTCCGATGGACTAGCGAAGTTCGCTACACCACACAAAGCCCTCATTGAACTTATTACTCAAAAAACTCGGCATTGAACAACATGGCCCACGGTGTATCAGCAAAGGGAATCGTTGGATTAGGAGCACTAGGGCAAGCCGTCGACCAGCTGACGTCAGATAGGTCAACTTTAGGCGTTGTATTTTTTACGGTCAAAGCATTTGATCTACGAAATGCCCTACTCGAACAGGCTGACAAATGGCCCAGCCATTTCCCATTCATCACAATGTGTAACGGATATATTTGGCCCATCATCCTCGATATTGAAAATCAACTTGGCGGTCGACCCATCCGAGTGGGAATGACAACAATCGGAAGCACGATGATGCCTTCTGGTGACGTTAGAATATTCGCTGACGGTACGACAACTGCTTGGGGGAATTGGCCTAGCCCAGGTGAGCCTCTGATACCAGCCAGGCCTGAAGAACTTAAGTGCCTTGAGTCGTTCCCAAATGGCACATGGAGTGACGATATTAGACCCATGATCCGTCGGAAGTGGATTTTGAATGTAGCTATTAACTCCGTGGCAGCAGTACACGGTCTTGAACGAAACGGTCTATTGATAAATCACAAGCAAGAAGTCGAAGAGGTCTTAGCCGAGGCCTTAGAACTGTCAGAAAATCTCTGGAATGACCTGCCGTGGCGTGAAAAAGATCGGGAAAAAATCTCTGAACAGTTATGGCTTGTGGTTGAAAAGACCGCGAGCAATCAAAACAGCATGGTTCGTGATGTCCTCATGGGGCGTCGGACAGAATCCGAGTTCCTAGCCGGAGTCGCTCAGGACTTCGCTGGTTTTACTAAGCTAAAAAAAATTCACGAGGCGATAATAAAACGCGCTGAATAGACTTCGGTTTTTTATGATTTTTTTGATTTTCTAAAATCTAAATCTCGGCGCACCCTTAACTGCCGTATTAAAACGTCCGATCACACCTTGAACAAATATAGGTGGCTTGCATGTTTGGTTTTGGAAATGTTGGTTCAGCGCTCACGGAAAAAGAATTTATCGCTGAGTACAATCGCTTCTCATATCGAGCGATCGTAGCAGGAACTACATTTGGACTTTTGTTTTTTAATGGATTTGCAATATACGACTACTACGCTCAACCACAAATCTTCTTCGAACACACTTTGATCAGACTCGGCTTGGTCACCCCCATTTGTCTTAGTATCCTAGTATTCCTTCGAAAACCTAAAAACCGAGAGTTCACTCGACATGCAGTTCTTCTTGGGGCTCTGGTCCTCGCTCTTTCAACAATTTACTTTTATAAAAACAATTATAGCTCACTCAAAAACGCTGCGCCCGTTGGTCTCGTATTTATGATTATGTACACATTGACCAGCATGCGCCTCCTACGGCGGGAGGCACTGATATTCGTATCGACGATATTGGCCGCGACTATATTTTTATTAATACAAAAAAGCGCGGATGGACTAGGTTGGTTTTCATATCTCTTCCACACTGGAGTCGCCAGTGCGTTAGGCCTAGGAGTCTGTCACACACTAGAGCAAACATTGCGTCTCATGGTCCAGCAAAAAAAGATCGCTGAGCGCCAAGAGGCCTCTGCTACGAGACTTTTGGAAAGTATATTCCCGATCAGTATAGCCAACCGCCTAAAGAATAGCTCTGATTCCATCGCCGAGCGCTGTGACTTCGCGTCAATACTGTTTGCCGACATCCAAGGTTTCACAGCTATTTCGGGAAAACTACCTCCCGATAAGCTCGTCCATGACTTAGATATAATATTTTCAAGTCTTGATGAGTTGTGTTCTCAGTACGGCTGCGAAAAAATAAAAACGATCGGAGACTCCTACATGGCGGTCTCCGGAGTTCCAACGCCCTCCGAGGATCATGCCGTGCGGATTGTTAGACTTGCTTTAGCTATGCGAGAGTTAAGTCACCAGCTGACGCTCGGTGATCAGCCCGTTACGTTTAGAATCGGCATTCACTCTGGACCCGTTGTGGCCGGCGTCATAGGGAAGTCTCGATTTGCTTACGATCTCTGGGGTGATAGCGTCAATATGGCAAGCAGAATGGAATCCATCGCCCCTCCAGGGGCTGTTCAGATTTCCTCAGATACCGCAAGCCTTGTGAAAGATGCATTTGTTTTGGAATCGCGTGGTAAAATAGCTGTTAAAGGCAAAGGCGAGGTCACGACTTGGCTTGTGACTGGAGAGGCTGCGCCACGGGCAGCCTACTATCTCGAAGACGAAAAAAAATCGGCCTAAACAAGGCATCTCGACCATTCTGACAAAATTAGTATTTTATCCGCCATCAATTACTCACAGATTTTTTGTTTAAAGACCTCTTAAACTGCATGTCAGTTTTGGATAACTTATTGCATGGTAAAGTTACACTGACTTGCCAACCAGGTTAGTCACATAGAGTCATGAATCTAAGGAGAACTGCTTATGCGATGGCCATCTTTGATAACCTGCTGCATTTTGACCGCCAGTCCACTGATAGCCGCCGAGAATCCTGGGTCCCTTACCCTCGAGGGACGGGGTTCGTCAAGTAACGCACCGGAGTTTGTATCTTTAGGTGTGGCCGTAACATCCATTTGCTACAACTCGTCTACGGAAGCTGCTCAGGCCAATTCCGAGATAGCTAATCGTATTTTAGCCGTCTTTCAAAATTTCAAACGCACCGACAAAGACCGCATCATAGCAACCGGTGGTGCTAACAGCCTCCAAACGGAGACGACCCAAGTGGGAGCAGAGTCCAAAGTGCTCTGTGAAATGAAGTGGCGTGCTGAAAATTACTTAAAGATTGAAATGTCAAACATTGACGAGCTTCCGCAACTACAAGACCAGGTCATGGCGGCCGTTCACGGTCTGGGGAGCATTGATCCTGCTCAAGTAACGCAAACATTTAGTGAGTTTGGAAGGCCAGAATTTCATCTATATCCTGAGACCGCGAAAAAGATGCGCGAGTCTGCTCAGGTTTTGGCTTTCGATGATGCCAAGTCACAGCTAAATGCCTTATCGACACGCTGCGAGTTCACAAATCTCAGGCTTATACGCCTCAGCCCAGCTGAGTATAGTTATATCTACAAACTTGCTGGCGAACGAATGCCAGTTTTATCGACGTCGACGCCGGTAATCCCCGACGAGCTAGAGGTCTCAGCCACGCTTAGAATAGAGTGGGCTTTTGATCCGGCTAGCGCGGCGTGCCGATTTCAGTGAGCTTTGCGAAATTTACGAGCATCAAGTCCCGCTTGATCAGTTACAGACTGCCACATCATGGGGTCTCTCTCCGTAAGGGAGTGTGATCCCATGGGTACCCACCAATCAGCATCAAAATGCCTAAAATGATTCGCATGGGCGTGGGAAATTTCAGTCGAGTGCAGAAGTGAAAAATCAGTCTGATACCAGTTAGACCAGTTTTCTACCCGCTCGGAAATCAACGGATAATACTCCTCAAGGTCTTTCGGAGCTCGCCTGCAACCATCCGAAGACCCGGTGATCACGCCTCCAGAGAAAACGACCGGACCGCAGTCGGGGATACTAATGGGGTCAACCGTTATTAACATGCGGTAATTAAGATCACTCACTTGGACCACAAGACTCATGGCAGTCCAACCACCGTGAGACTGACCCCATACATAGACCGGCGCTGACTCACCTGCAAGCTCTGCCGCGGATCGAACGACATCATAGAATTCATCCCGCGTCATCGCCTCGTCCACAATTCCAAGGTCTACAGCAGTAACATAAATGGTCGATTCACTACCGATGGCATAGCAGGTGCGAACCTGAACCGGTTCATCTATTGTTTCCCTTCGTAGACGCTCCGTGAATTGATCCATTTCAGCACTAGACTTGATCTCGCCTGTTGAACCCGCGAGGGCACAGGAACCGAAACCACCACTGAATACGGCTAGAGGTCTTGCCGACACAGCTGTCGAACACATGAGTCCAAGAAATGTAACGAGGATTGTAATGAAGGACGTCAATGACAAAGCTAACCTCCCGGGATTTGGGATGAAGTTTCGAGGGATGATAAATTAATAAGCAGGCCATATATCTGCCAAACGGGGGCAAATTTCAACCTTTTTGCTCTAACCTATGACAATTACTCGGCACGTGGTAGACCACCAATGCCCTAGGAGGTGGCTTCTGCACCCTTTAAAGCCTTGTGGACAGAACCGACCGATATACCTAGTTCTGCAGCAATATCCTTGTAACTCAAACCCTTTGCCCGCAATTCACGGGCTCTTACGACAGTCTCGTCATTCACTTTAACCGGAGCACCAAGAACAACACCTCTGCGCCTTGCCGCGTCAAGGCCACTTCGCACCCTTGCCACAATAGTATCTCGCTCGATCTCCGCAATCTCTGCAAAGGCGGCAAGCATCGTTCTTCTAAACGGATTCGCATGACCAAGATTAAGAACCGGCTGAGTGACTGAAATAAATCCAACGCCGTACTCATCAAGCTCTAAGAGAGTTTTGATGGCAACCGTTGCATTACGACTAAGACGGTCCAAGCGGTAAACGACGATGGTATCGATCTTACGATTGATGGCTAGACCGAGCAGTTCCTTGTAACCAGGCCTATTCTCGTGTTTGCCAGATAGACCCTCGTCCTGAATCACGTGGACGCTCTTTGGCTTTTTGGGTAGCTCCGCAAGCCAGCGATCAATAGCCACCTTTTGGCTATCAAGATCCTGCTTGTCCGTGGAAACGCGGTAATAGATCGCAATCCGTTCCATCAAGGCCCCGTCTAAATCTCAATCCTCGCACCATCATATCAAATCATAGCGTTATCTTGGAGAACTTTGGCTTTCGTCTCCAACTAAAACTACTTTTTCTTTGGCTTAGGTATTGGGGCTACGTCGGGGCTCGCGACAGGTGTTGCCTTTTGGGGAGACAACTGCGCCTTAAGCTCGTCAATGGCTTTGGCCACATTTTTTGCGTCCAATGCGGGATCGACGTCTTCAAAATGGCGCCGGATAATCAATTTGTCATCCAAGATAAACGTCTGCCGCTTCGCCATGGATATGACGGGCATCTTGACCTGGTAGGATTTGATGATCGTTGCATCAGCGTCACTTAAAAGATCAAAGGTCATTTTGTGTTCGTCATGGAATTTTTTCTGAGCTGCAACGTCGTCCGCACTAATTCCATAAACCACCGCACCTTTATCACGAATCACCTTAACTGAGTCCCGAAACGCACAGGCCTGCTTAGTACAACCCGGCGTGCCCGCCTTGGGATAAAAGAATAATACGGTATACCCCTGCCCCAGGCGCGACGATAAGCTAAACTCCACGCCGTCTTGGTTTTTGGCCATGAACTGCGGAGCTGGCTTATCCAGCAAGGAACCCGCGATGGCCGAGGACCCAAAAACCATAAAAGCAAGTGACACACGTAAAATCATTTTGAGAGCCGTCATTTTCATCTCCTAAATTGGTTCCATACAGTACACACAGCTATTCTACATTTTTTTTGACCACGGCAGCGCTCTGATTCCAAGTCTCGTTACAAGATCAGCTCCATAGATACATGTGGACGTTAAGCCAAGACGACTCATCGCCTGAGCAGACTGCTCTGGCTCTTCGAATACACTGACAAATATAAACCGATCAGGTGACGCCTTAGTCGACATGAGTTTTTCACGGCAAGAGGAGCACCAGGAGGCAAATGCGACCAGTTCTTTGCCTTTTAAAGTTTCAGAAAAGCTCCCCCACTCTGTACCATTTACTTGTCTACACACTCGACTAGACTGAGGTCCCAGAGGTTTTGCTTGCGCTGTACCAAATATTATTACAAGCCCCAAAGCCACCAGGTGAGAGGCCCGTATTAAAAAACGACTCCTCGCAACCACCTAAAAAGCCCTCATCAAAGCCATAGTTACGGAGTCAGAGCGACTCGTGTTTCGAGCTGCTCCAAACGCTGCCGCTCTCGAGACGGTTAAACGCACCGTATTGTCATGCTGAACTTTTGCATCGGCTGACATGAAGACACTGTTGGATAGCACGTCGCTGCCACTCCATGTTTCACCATCAATCGTTTTATTTGTCGTTTGTTCACGGTTCACTCCAATAAGCACCTTACCTTGATCACTCCATCCGTAACCCATGGTGACAGTAGATCTCATCGTCCAGCCATTTCTAACGTCCCCGATCTGACTTCGACGAGAGGCTAATGGAGCTGTAAACGCTTGAGCAAAGCCTGCCTTCCAATCAAACATGCCGTGCCAAACGTCCAGACCCATTCTCCACTCTGGAACTCCGGATCCAAAAACATCGAGCATAGCTGGATCTTTGTAGTCGTAAATACTTGTAGCTTTCCCAGCACGCAATGCAGCAATCAACTGGACCTGAGGCTGCCAATCGATGGATATATCTTGTGAGAGTAACGTATAGCGCGTGGTCAGCATCGGATCTCCCCAACCACTTCGCTCGTAGGATCGACGCTTATTCACAATATATGGGGCCGTCACGGTGGAAAAAAGTCGATTTGAAAACGTGTGCCCCACAGACATGGTCGTCGTGTTACGAGTATCAGGAGCCAGCTGAAGTCCTTCCCGTCCAGATGCATCGACGAGAATAAAACCCTCACTTCGAGCAAATCCTGCGTAGACCTTCCAATTTTCCCACGGATAAAG
>JBEIGW010000037.1:0-14904 GCA_040381655.1 Deltaproteobacteria bacterium | reverse complement strand
TTCAAGATATAACTCGAGCCTTGCTACTTTTTTATCATCGCGAGACTTCGATTTGACGTCCTTGCCGCCGATTTCGATCGTAATATTTTCGATTTTACTTTCCAGATCGTCTACGAGTGTTGTCGAGACACTTTGATATGTCGACTCCGAGCGAATTTGTTTCAAAGTCGGTAAGTTGCTGAGGAGTTTGGTCCGCTCGATTTTGGGAATGAGAACCTCAGATGGAATAGACTGCACGGTTGGACTGATCTCTGCCCTTAATTCAGCTGACCAACAACCGGTAAAAATCAAAAAAAATGCAGCCAGGCCGACTTTTTTAAGGCCAACACACTCTATATTCCGCATGAGCTTATAAATTCTATGTTGCATGACCTTTATTATAGAATTAAGCGGATATTTCCTCAAATTAACCGCCCACATTTCGACGGTGACAAAACTGCCAACTCGGTAGATGCCCAATTGGGCCTCCAGTCCTTTGCCAAATAAACGGTTTCAAGTTCTTTATGATTTTCCCAAAGGCTAATTAGGCTTTCCTAAAAATATTAGGCTAAAGCTAATCGTGGCGGCCATAAACACACGTTAGGGAAACGGTACGTATCGTTGAATGACTCCTGAAATTAAAGAGTTACCCAGCCATTCCGAAACGCACAAGAAGCCGACTGTTAACAGATAAAGGTCAAATATTCCATGAATAAACGACGTCACTAGCTTAGGGGATGAGGTATGAATTTAGGCACACTCGTAGGTTTCGTCTTGGCTATCGCGTCATTTGTCGCAACGATGTTGATGTCTTTCAAGAACGTAGCAGTTGTTCTGGATCTTCATGCGTTTGTGATTGTCATAGGTGGTACCGTGGCAGTCACCTTGATCTGTTTTCCCGCGGAACGGATTTTTTCTCTATTAAAGGTTGTCGGCCGACGGCTCCTCGGAAAAAACAAGCGAGATTATGTGGGCCTCATACAAGAAATCGTGATGCTATCAGAAGCCCATCGCAAGGGCGAAAAAAATTTCGAAGCCGTGATTCCAAAAATAACCGACCCCTTTCTTAAAGATGCTGCTAATGCAATTTTTTGGATCAAAGCAGACATCTCGCCTGAAGAGATGCGTGATCTCCTTGAAACGCGCGTCGTGACGCACACAAAAATCTACACCAATGAGGCGAAAATTTTCAAAACTTTGGCGAAGTTCCCTCCGGCATTTGGATTAATGGGAACTAGTATCGGAATGATCGCTCTTTTGCAGTCACTTGGTGGAGAGAACGCAAAAAATGAGGTTGGTCCCGCAATGTCGGTAGCACTCGTCGCGACTCTTTATGGCTTAGTATTGGCAAACTTTGTATTTCTTCCGGTAGCAGAGAATCTAGTTGAACAAACTCATGAGGACACACTGGCGCGAAATATGGTGGTAGAAGGGATTATGCTAATTCAAGCAGATAAACCAACTAAATATGTTGAAGAGAAAATCAAGTCCTACCTTCTACCTAAAGATCGCGGCGAAATGAATAAGCCGCAGCAAAAATAAAAATTAAACGCGGCAGACAGGACAAATAACAATGAGTGGTAAACAAAAACCATGGGAGCATCATGAAGCCTCTGAAGAAGGTGATGAAGGCTGGCTTGTCTCTTACGCAGACATGGTTACGCTATTATTTGGTTTCTTTGTGATCTTATATTCCATGGCTACCCTCGATGAGAAAAAATTCGAACAGATGGGCGAAAATGTTGCCGAGGCATTTAAAGCACCTGAGACAGATGTCAAAAAGGACAAGCAAAAACCGGAAACACAAACAAAAGAGGCGCGCCAAGCCAGGGCGCTACAAATGATGGCCGGAATGGTTTATCCGAGTGAATCGACCGAACAGATGGTTAAGAAAATTGAGGCTGCGGCAAAAATGACTGCTGATGCAAAAGAGATAAGAGAGCAGCTGAAAACGAAAACAAAAGATTTTGGCGATGATTTATTCTCTGACAAGCCGGAATCAAAATTTGTTGAATTAACTCTCCCTGAAAATATCCTGTTTGCTTCCGGTTCCGACGCTTTGTCACCAGAAGCACGGTCTAAGCTGGGGCAACTTGGTAAAACATTGTCAGCAATACAAGGTCTTGAACGCATTGAAGTTGTGGGACATACAGACTCAAGCCCTCCTGGCAAAAGTTCGGTTTTTAAATCAAATTTTGCGCTTTCGTCAGCCCGAGCTGGAATGGTCGCCTCTGCGCTAATGGCAGGGGGCATGAAGTCTGATCTTTTGTCTGTTCGTGGGATGGCTGATCTTGAGCCCTTAGTGACGGCCGGCCCTCCTGTTGGAGTGAGCACCATCGGTAAAAAACAATCAGCTAACAATAATTTGTCCGCTAGTGGGCAGGTTAAAAACCGCCGGGTTCAACTGATTATAAGAAAGACTGCAAATGAGTAATATGGGACTAAAGAAAATTCTGAGCAAAGGCGAAGTTTTGCGGCGCCTGCGCCCAACATTGGCCCAGACGATCGTATTGTCCTGTCTTATTGGAGTCATTGGTTCTTGTTTTATCGCGGGCTACAATGCGCAATCAATAGTCCAAAAAAGTAAATTGACCGATAATTGGGCGATCATGTTTTTGGAATCAGAGAACATGGGTTTTAGATTAAGGTCGGTGCTCGAATCCCTTACCAAGGAGCAAATTGGCCAGCCTGATCTTAATTTGAGTGTTGGCGCGCCTAGCCAAATGATTGAAGGGAAAACGCAAAATCAAACCTTCCAAGTTTCTACCGCGCAACTTGGTTTCGATTCTGAAGAGCAGCTTCTCGAAAGCTCCGCCAAAGGTACGTCACTTCTTTACGTTAATGGATCAGCCTACATGGTCGTGAGCCATGACACTAATAATTTAAAATTAAGCAAGGTTCCTGCCGCTATTTTTGCCTCAGTGCTTGGACGCGCAGAAAAAAAGGCACGAGTCATTTACTTGGTATCAAAGCAGGGGCGAGTTCTTTATTCCTCAGATGACAAAATCAATAATGAGAATTTCCTAGGACGAGATCTTGTAAAAAAGTTCCTTCAATCAAGTCTTTCAGGACAAATAATCGAATATCAGGGGTCAAATAATCGGCGCTACTATGGAGCGGTTCAGGAAATTTCAGGAACAAACCTAGTCCTGTTTTCCGAGGTTTCTCGTGAATTACTCATTGGTAGCATGGCCCAAGCGCTGCAACAGTACGCGTTGATCGTTGTTGTTCTTGTAACGTTAATTGTAGTTTTAATATCTCTACCAATTGTTCGTTTGACTAATTCACTGGCGCTGCTCAATCGCTTTGCGCGGCATTTGGGAACAGGTGATTTCACTTCTCGAATAAAAGTTAATGATTGCCTCGAAACAGAAAAATTAGGCCATTCATTAAATGAAATGGCCCAAAGCATTTCTGAATTGAATGCCAGTTTTTCGGCTGAGATGGAAGACAAGTTTGTTAAGGCAACAAGTGAATTCAAGCGAAATGTCTTGGATGACGTCCAATCCATACTTCAAGCGTCTGTTAATTCGAGCGCCAAACAAAAAATTTCTGCTTCCATGAGTTATATTGAGGCGGATGCAATGAGTAGCGCGGTTTGCTTTGACCTGTCCGGCTCGCAAGGGTCTATTCAAAGCCTTTTTATATCGGAGGTTCGCGCCGAATTGGCTGAGGCCATGATTTATCAATCCGTTGTTGGTAGCATTGTGAATAATGGCTTCAAAAACTCATTTGAGGATGTAAAGACCGTCATTCGAAAAATAGATGACGTGCCAAAGCTGATAAACCAAGCTGGTGTTGAAAGTGCTCAGTACCATATCACCAAAGATCCGCGGAGCTCTGAGCTAATTATAAAGGTGTGGAGTCGTTTTGGCCTTTCGATGTTTGGCCTTCAGGCGGTTTTAACGGCCGAGAGAAAACTTGATCTCGAAAAAAGCTCAATCCTTGATTTCGGGCAAAAGACCATTTTCGAATGTAATGTGGTTGCCAGTCCTGGTAGCGTCATAGTTTTGGTTTGCCATCCCTCGTCTACACCCGTCGTTAGGGATCTGGAGAATTGCCCAAAAGGCTTCAAAGATGATGCGATGGCGATTCTTTCTGGGATTAAGCTTACGGATTCCTTGGCTGTAAATTTCGAAGATGTTGAAAAGGGGCCGCGGTCCTTAGAATCATCTGGGCAGTTAGGTTTACTTGTTGTTGGGAATTTCTAATGATGATGTCAGCCGTCAGGCAATTCCAGTCCTACGCCCAAGCAGGCTGTTCTAGCAGGGTCTTTATGGTCATGTGCCTTTTTCTCAACTCTTTTATGGTATTTGCTCAGCCCCAAGAGATTGAAGGCTACCGAGCAGCTAAAGTAGAAGGGTTGATACTCTCGCGTTCGCCCGTTGGGACGAGCTGGCGCCAAATAAAATCCGGCCAAACGATCTGGTTAAATCATTTGCTTCAGATTTCAGATCGATCCTCATTGACCCTTCAGCCAGTGAGAAAAGATAGTAGGGGGGCGGTCAAAGTTATCACCGAAGCAAACGGTGTAAATCAGTTCAGACTATCGACCCCCATGGTTATCAGGATCAGCAAATCCATGTTCAAGCAGGTTGACTTCAGCAGAAATTTTGTTGAAAAGGAATTGGCTGAGGCTCAATCCCGCGAATCAGATGAGGGGCAAGGCTTTTTTGCTGATGCGTGGCAGCGAACGGCCGACTTCATGGGCGCCAAGCCAAAAGAGCTCTCGAAGGAAGAGTTGGCAAAGATGAATGGTGAGCTTTCAATCTCAGCTGGTATTCAGGGTAGTTTCTTTGCACTTGAACAAAACACGGTTGATATAAACGTGAGTTGGTTGGATAAAAGTGGGGCGAGCGGTAGAGCATACAAAATCTATGTGTGGAAAAAGAACGAAAAAAAAGGTGCTGCTGTTGGATCCTCGTCAACAACCTCTTTTAATCTAAATTTAACTGATCCAGGTGAGTATAATGTTCAAGTAGAAACCGCAGATGGCAAGCTCGCTACGAAACCAGTAAAGGTTTATGTTGACTACGAAGATGTAACTCCTGCTGGTAAAGAAGAGATGGTATCCTCCTCAGAAGATTCGGTTAAACTCATCTATCCAAAATCTTCGCAGTTATTTTTAGACGTTGCACCAAAAACCTGGATTAGATTTTCCTGGCGCCCCTATTCAGGCGGTGATCAACCCCTTACATTAACGATTCTTAAAAATAATAGGATTTTTTCTCAAGAGAACGTTACCGGACTTTTGTCTAAGTCTCTGGAGTTGCCAATTGGTCAATATAAATGGTTTTTATCTAAGCCATCAGGAAGATTTTCTGGCTCACAAATGGAGGCCACGAGCGAAATGGTCATGTTTGAGGTCCGCGCTGCAAAGCCTCAGGATGTAATATCGGTTGTGCGACTTAATCTAGGCGTCGAAGGTAATACGTCCATTGTCGTCTCTGAGTGGTGATTGAGGCAGGTGTATGAGGCTAACATCAGGCGGTAGACAATTACTCACCATTTCCCTAGAAGATTGTCTTTTCGGCTCAAAAATTACTGCTAATTACAACCACAGATTCGCTTAACATTCGGTAAGGATGCCGATCCAGTTGGCGAAGGGTTTGGGTAATAATAAGGCACCTGAAAAAGTTGCGAGAAAATAGTCCGCGTCGTTATGCTGCAACCAATTCCTTGTGAGGGTGTTCCGGGAATTTCAGTAGGATCTGGCCAGTTTTCTGCGATGTCATCAAAGTAATTCGTTATAAATGTTTTACAGGCCATGGAACCATTGCTTCCGCCAATTATGGACTCAGTAGCACTAGCATCGTAGGCGCGATTCTTACTGCTGCAGACCTGCAAGCAGGATTCCCCAGCCAGCCCCTCGTAGAAACAGTAGCGATTGAACCTCATTCCCGACGGAAACGAATCACCTTCGCAGGTGGTGTTTACGGCGATTGAACTGCTTGCCGCGACAGGTGTGACGGTAGGATCAGAAGCAGCGCTTGGTGTTGAAATGGCTACGGCAATGTCAGCGCTTCCAACGCCGCGCCCTTCGACCACCCCTGTCTCGGGATCTAGTATTACTGTTGCGGGGCTGCTCGGCAGAGTGCGTAAAATGTAGAACAAAAACGAGTGACCCGGGGCCGCAAAGGGATAAGATAGCGTTGTTGGAAAGGTTTCCGCAGGATCATCGGAATACTGTACGCGAATCATTGGCGAGTTCTGAGCGTTAACATCCACAAAGACATTTCCGCTGGCATCGGGTTGGTAACTTAATTTAGCAGCGACAATTTCTCTGGGTTTTATGTTGATAACACAACCGCCAATTGTATTGTCAATGCACTCTGCAACCAGTGTGCCTTTTCTTGCGATTACTGTAACGGGTGTGGCTGCTTCTAGGCTTGGTGATGCGCCAGCTTTTTCTGCTTTCAAAAAGCCCTTCTTGGCGGGGTCAAGCTTAGCGTAGGCGGAGCTACTGAGAGACCATGTCATTTCGTCAGTGACCGCTGCTAACGTACCTCCAAGCGCGCAGGAATATTTTCCGACGACAGAAAGATTCATGGTTTTGCCCATTAATAGATATTTCTGGGACGGTATCATTACATATCCTGTCAGAACTGGGCCTCCAATAACCACATCAACAGAGCTTTCTATGGTTTCTCCTGTTTTTGATTCCAGGTATTTTGCGGTGACTCGGACAGTTCCGGGTTTTTTCGAGCTTAGGGCGCCACGCAAGGCGGCTTCGTTGCTGATCGTAGCCATGGAGTTGTCTGATGAAAACCAAGTAACACTGCTGTTAATGTCAGGGCTATCCGTACCATCAGATAGCTTTCCCGTAACTGTAAATATAGATGTTCCAGTACCGCATTGAATTGAGGCTTCTGGTCTTAGAACAGTCAACTCCACCAGTGCAACATCGACGACCGTCAAGTTACCACTTGCCGACACATCGCCATATTTAGCTGTGATTTTAGTAACGCCCATGGATCTACCAGAGATTTCGCCTGGAATCGTGTTTGAGATCGTGGCAATACTTGCGTCTTCGGCCGTCCACTCCACTTCCGAGGTTATGTCGACCTCTGAGCCATTATTTAAAACTCCCGTAGCTTTGAGGTTCTTCTTGTAAAACATGGGAATTGACTTATCTAAGCCACTAATCTTGATGGATTTGTACTGCGCTGTGATGACACTCAGATCCTTACTTGCTGATAGGGTGCGGCCAGCTGAAACAACTGATGCCGTTATAGTAGCTGTCCCTGGCCCAACGGCCCTTACAGTGCCAGCGTTGCCGAGGTCGGTTGTTACGGTCATCGTGGTAATTTTAGAGCTGATCCAAGATACCGCCTGTGTGATGTCAATTTTTGTTCTATCAAATAATACTCCGTTAGCCCGTAATGAAAGGCTCCCTCCGAAAGGCAAAGAGGGCTGGGCTGAGGTTACCTCAATGGATTCAAACTCAGGAATTCTCGCGGAGACGATAGCACTTCCATTAACAGTGTCGGAAATAATGGACAATGCATAATTTTTTGCAACTTGTGCTACAAAAGTTCCCTTGGCTGCACTTGGCACCGCAGAGAGGAGGCTTGGCTCATTTGAGGTCCATTCATTGATGCCTGTCAATTCGTTGGTTAACCCATTCTCGTAGACTGCTGTCGCCGTAAATAATTGGGGTATACCCACTAAAAAAGTCGTGGGATAAACCTCTATATGATGAAGGGCGGGTTCAACGACGGTAATGTCGATCTCAGATGTGAGATTTTTATATGTGCCTTTTACCTTTGCGGTTCCAACCTTTTTTGCAATCAGTCGACTCACGGTCAGTGGGTCACCTGAAAAATCGGCTATGGCTGGAGCTTGCGAGACCCAGGTGACTGACGGCGTTATAAATCGCCTGGAATCATCAGTAAAAATGGCTAATGCTTTTAAGTCTTGTGAGTTGCCAGCAGCCATGACCAAGTTCTGGGCTGATAACTCAAGACTCCGAGGCGTATTTTCGCTGGTGTTGATCACCGTATCAATCTTGTCAGACTTCTCGATTCGTGTATTGGTTGGCTGATTTTGCGACGGCAGATAGCGCCCCACATCAGTTGATATTTCCTGGGAGCTGCTCGGACCAGACTTGTTACAGGCAAAAAAACTCGTCAAAGCAGAGAGAATTATGGCCGTCCTAAGTCTCAATTTATTGCCATTTGAAGACAGGATAGCCACCCCCTTCTGGCATCTTCCAAATACTGTCGAAATCAAACCCAACAAAAGTCGACTGAGTCTGCATCTCTGGCGTCGTTTTACCTGTGCTATAGGGGCTCGTACTGACGCCTGCGGCTGTTTTATCAAAATAGGTGCTGGGCATTCCACCGAGACCGCCGGATCCATAAGCAGCAGACTTCTCGCTAAAGCCGCCTCGCGGTGCTCCTTCCACCCGTCCTGTGGCATAGGACTTTTGATAGATCAAGTGAATGAGTGGACCAAATCCAGCGGCATTTCCGACTCCAGCTGTAACGTTACCTCGAGCATAGTTATCTGAAATTGTAACTCCGACAAAAGCTTGATTTTGATCATGCTGGCCGACAAAACCACCGGCATAGGAGGCTGCTACGTTAACATCTCCTCTTGAAAAATTTTGCTTTAATGAAAAGTTAGAAGAGTTGGTACTAATAAAGCCGACAAAACCGCCTGCGTAAGAGCTGGCCACGACGCTGCCAGTGGCAGAGTTTTTGCTTAGAAGTAGCTCATCCCTTGGGCGGACATAACCCCCCCTTTCTACATATGTACTTTCTACAAGACCAACAAAGCCTCCAACTCTTCGGCCGTTGACTACAGAGACATTGCCGGTTGCTCGGTTGTTTTCATACTGCGCCCATACGGAGCAACCATTCGTGGAGATCTCGGGGGAATTTACACAAAAAGCCGCCGCCTGCGCAGCGGGAATTTCACCCATCCAGTTCCAGCGAACGCCATTTCTAATCAAACCAATAAATCCACCAACATTAGAGTCGCCATTTAAAGTACTCGTGACGCTTCCGGATGCTGAGCAGTTTATAATTTTTGAGGGCATATCTGGTTTTGCACCTTTAAAGCCGAGCCAAGACTGGCCACCAAATCCACCAACTTCAGAACTCGAAGATCTGACATTACCAGACGCCGAGCTGTTTGAAATCATCCCCCAGCCCCACTCAATATAACCAAAAAAGCCCCCAATGTTTGATCCGCCAGCAACAACATTGCCAGTGGCTTGGCTATTGTCGATGATGCCATGCCTGATCCAGCCAACGAGTCCTCCGATACTTCCAGCTGTGGGGGATGTTGTCGCAACATCACCGTAGGATTTGACGTTGACTATTTTTGCACATGACAAGGCACCTACGGCACCGCCAGCACTATTGCCATTGACTGTAACCTTGGCAAACGAATAGCTATCTTTCAGTAATGCGGTTGGTTCACTGCCATCAATATAATAGGTAGGACAGTGTCCAAAGTGACCACCGACGATTCCGCCAGTATTAGATGTGCGTGATGTGGACCACTTATTGGTATTAGTTACCGATCCATTTACTGAAGCATTAGAAATAGTGACAGCAATTGGCCCTCCGCCACTGCCCATGGAAGCGGTCCTAAGACCAGCTTCATGATGAGTCTCTACTCGGCCCAAAATTCCACCAGCATTTTCTCTGGAGGCCGTGACAGAGCCATTAAATTTCACATTATCAAGCACAACTGACCCATGCCAGGATGTGGATCCAAGAATACCACCCACATCAGTATCACCAAAGACTTGCCCATTCACTGAAGAGTTCGTAATTTTAAACTCCTCACCACCTTGGGTCGCAAGTCCTATAAGCCCACCCACTCTATAAGCCTGACAATATGGCTTTGTACCATTCGAGTAGGTACCGCATACAGCATCAGGATCCCAATCCGCTTTTACAATTCCCGAGAATGATGCTCCAGTAATTTCACCCCGGCCGTCATACTGGCCAAATAATCCTCCGACATAGCAATCCCCATAGTGAATTATGCCATTTCCGTCTTTATTTTTTCGGCAGCCCGTGACGACTTGACCTGAGGATTTAAGTTTGCCTGCGGCGCGAGCTGCCTGGTATCCGACTAATCCGCCCACGTAAAGACCATCACTACTTTTTAGATCCACATTGGCTGATGCGTTATTAATAACAGAAGAGCTATACCCTAAGACGCCTCCGACATAATGCTGCTCCCCGCGAACTTTGCCAGTAACGAACACGTTCGTGAATGTCTTGACTGAGTTATCAGACCTAGCAGCAAGACCACCGACGAAACTTTTACCTTGCACATCCACGTTGATTGCGCCGATATTTTGTAGATGACCTTCGGCGGCCCAAAAGTATCCAAATAAACCGACATAATCTTCGGTTGGATTTTGATATGTGAAATTAGCCACAACAAAGCCGTCACCATCGACCACGAAGTAGGATAATTTGCTGCCTCCCCGTAACGTCGTGCGAATCGGTTGGAAACTGTTTACAGGGCGAGACTTTAGGTCAATATTCGCACCTAATTTGAAATAAGGTGGAAGGTCCCTGCTACCGACTCTAATGGCATTTTTAGTTCGAATCGCGTCGAGCTGTTCCCATGTGCATATGAGCCAGGGGTCATCTGATAAACCAGAGCCTTTTGCAAATGGGGTTGCTGACGGCACCCAACGAGATTGATCATTACAGATATTTACGCAGCTTGCTCCATCGCAATACTTATACCTGATGGGTGCTTCAGAGCTGGACTTCGAGGTTTTTAAAACACCTTTTTCATCGACTGAGCTTGTCTCCACCTGAACAGTAGCCTGGATGGCCGAGTCCACCGAAGGAACATTGCAGATGGCCCTGTCATCGGAGATCACGTCGAGATTTTCGCAATCCTTGTCGCCGATTTTGACTTTCGATGTGGAGTGAAAGCCACTTCCCGTAACGACTAAGAGCTGGCCTCCTGAGGTCGAACCTTCATCGGCCTTGACGCTCTCTAAAGTGATTTTATTTGTTGATAAAACGGACATGGCTCGGCTTGTTACCAAACCTGTTAGGTCTTGAACAAAAAACCGGTAGTTAACGTACACATCACGATCAGCTGGTCCACCGACGCTTGAGATGCGAGTTGAATTGTAGGATTGTCCGAGAGCTGGGGCACAATCTGTTTGTGGTTCATTTGGCCCAGCAGTGACCTCAGAAATCTCTACGCAAGCCCAAGTATAGAGATTGCTTGTCGCGTCTTTATTATCTTGAACGTCCCAGACGATGTCCCAGGATTTTGAACCCAGTGACCTTTGATCGACGTTAGAATTTCCGGTGTCAATAACTGCATTTACATTGACTATGCGAAGATCCTTAATTTCAGGAGGAGTGGTATCATCAATGTCTTGCTTTTTGCTGACACCAGGGCAGCGGCGATTTCCCGACCCGTCAACAGCACAAACCGTGTAATAATAAGACGTTCCGCCTTCAATGGAGTTCGTGTCTTTATACGATAATTCATTAACCGTCGTGATCTTGAGGACAGAATTATCTAAATTTGGATTTTGGCGGTTTGGGTCAGCATTCGTATCATAAACAATGTCCGAGCCCTTTTTCCGATATATTTCGTAGCTGATGACCGCGTCCACTGTGCCAGTGTATTGGTTATCTGACGCCTGATTCCAATTAATCGAAATCCCAATGGTTGCCGGGTCATATTCAGTTTTTAGGTTTGGTATAAAAGAAGGAGGCGTTGTGTCTATGGTTCGAATGGATGCTGATTGCATCACCGTGCTTAATCCTACAGTTTCATTGGGCGGTGATGCAAAGTCGTAGGCCCGAACATGTAAGCGATAATCTCTGAATGGATCAAATCCATCAACATCGCAAGACGTCATGTATTGACCCGTAACCTTCGCAGGGCAGTCTTTCAGTAGAACCAGCTTTTCTCCGTCCTCAATGCTGTAAACTTTAAAGCCCTTAAAATCTACCCAGGCGGCGTCAATTTCCGTTTGTCCACCAGGTGCCGATACTTGGGGGCCTGCCCACTTCACTTTGACACTCACTTCATTGTCACTAACTTGTGTTTGTTCAAGCTGCGAGGCGTTTAGGATCCCTGCAAAGGGCACGCAACCTGGGTCTCCACTGCGACAGCCGGGAGGTGGTAAAATATCTGCCAGTTGCAGCTTCGATGCGGTAGCAAGGTCAAACTCCTTGCAATTTTTTTGTCCACTAGGAACTCTCGCACCGCTGTCGCATGCATCAGCAACCACAAAAACGTTGTAGTTACTGCCTAAGTTGACCATGTCATTTGTGAGCAAGGTGCCGCTTGATGGGTGGGTGATCTCGAAGTACTTCGCATCTTCAGGTTTGGTGTTTGGGGTCGAATCAGGCTCCGTACTACGATCAAAGGTCCAAACCTTTAAAATATAATTGAGCGTGTCAGGCGACGAGCTGGGGTTCCAAGAGACCCTGACAGCCTGCTGTTCCTTGACGTATTCAAGGCCCTGAATTCCATCGAACAAAGGAGGGGTGACATCAATGGTCGACTTGCGTTTGGCAATGGTGGTCACGCTGATATTATTATTCGCGTCTCTTGCGCGCAGACAAACAATGTAATCAGTTCGCTCTTTAAGGCCTTTGACCAATATGGCGGCGTCAGCTCCTGGTGTATGCAGGGAACCAGCACTCTCGCTTGCTTTAATGAAACGTATCAGTTTGTCATCTTCACTACCCGTATCAGAGACAGCAATTTCTCCATATAGAGTACCTTGTGTCAAATTGGATCGATCAACAACAAGAGATGGAGCCGGGCAAACTAAGTCCGCCGCTCCAGAAACTTCTCGCAGGTAAACCTGGTAGTGACTTACACTTTCACTCTCAGGTGGCGCCTTAAATCGTGCGATGAGAGCTTCGTCACGCATATCTTCTTTTCGGGCTTGGCCCAGACCGTCCAGTGCATTCAGGGTAAAATCTTTTGAGCCAAGCTCCAGGCTTGTAACACCGTCATCAAATGAGGGAGCAGCAAAGTCTGGCGTCGTAATGGTTACTTTGGTGGTATTTGTGGACTCTTGCCCTATGGCATCGGCATCGCGCACTATGATCGTGTAAATTGAATTTTCCTGAATTTCAGTTAACTCCAGGCTCGTCTGAGGAGACCACTTGGCACTATCAGGAACCTCAAACGCCCGCTTTGTGTAATTAGCCAAATTTGTGAGTTGTGCAGATGTAGCGGGGGTGTCTGCCGCAGCACGATGGAAGTAAATATAACGTGTTTTGACAAGCCCATCCCCATGACTCCAAGGAGCTGTGACAATCAGCCTTGGACCATTGGACCCGGTCATAACTAATTCGACGGCAGTTGCACCTTGAGTTTTTGGAGCACCAGCGTCAGGTATGATCACCTGGACACCTTTATTGTTGTCATCGCAAAAGTTGGCGATTGAACAAGCCCGGACGCCAATACTGTAGGTAAACTCATCACCTAGGGTTTCGAGTACCGTTGCGACCGTGGCATCGTTAACTTCTTTGATGCGTCCCTTGCTCCACTGGACCACAGGGCCTGGCGATGCAAAAACGTTGTAGTAAGCAACCGGGACATTGGTGCCGTCATCCCAAGTAACGGTAACCTTGCCGTTGGCTGGGTTCCTCGTAGCACTCTTAATCCCGTTAAACGTTGGAGGATCACTACTACGAGTAATGGCACTATAGACACTTTTACCTGGGACTGAGTGACCAAAGCGAGAGGCCTCGCAGGAGTATTCGTACTTTGTTCCCTGCATGAGAGGAAAGTCGTCAAATGTCGTGACAGATTTGTCGGTAATGGTGGTGATTAAAAAACCATTCCGCCGAATACTAACTTTGTTCGCGTCCACCGGGAACTGAAACGTGACCCTTGTCTTGACCGAGCTAACCGCTTCGGCGCTCAAACAAATATCCTCCGCCACCACGTTAGGGATCGTAATGCTGACGGTGTTCACATTCGTGTCATAGCGACCAAGCGGATCTTTTACACGAACGCCAAATGAAAGTTTTGTACCAGGAGCTTGTTCCTTAACCGAGACGACATAGGTATTCGGAACAACACCAGTAGCTGGATTTGCAGTTACGAATGCAATACGTTCAGAATCAGAAAATGTTTCTCCTTGAAAAACAGCATAGTGTATGGATTCACCCTTCAGTTTGGTTTCAAAGGGCGTCCATTTCAGTTCTACGGTATTTGTTCTTGCATCATAGTCTGCTTGCTTGACACCCGAGAACTGCACACTTAAGACAACAGATAAAAGCGCCACACGGCGGTTGGTATCTCTGGTGCCATTTTTCCCGACGACTTTGACTTGGATGCCATAATTACCTGGTGATAGACCTTCGATCGTGTAGTTATTTTCACTTCTGACGGCGGCCAGTACTTTGCCAAGGGCAGCTGGAGCCTCATTGTCAGCCATATTGACAATGAGCCCCCCCAATTCTGATCCTGTGGAGCCAGATGATATGGGAGGATCTTCGGCAAGTTTTGCAGTGGGATAACTGCTCAAGTCGGAGATATAGATTTCATAGGAATCCACTAGGTCTTTGGCATTTTCTGGTTCATCCCAGTTGACCACATATGTGCCAGCTTTGGTTTCAAAAATAGACTTGATGCCACCGAAGGTCACAGGAACCTCATTTGGTTTGTAACCAAGTTTTTGACAACTGGTTGCAAGAACAAGCGCAGTCGCGACGGCAAGGGACGACCAAGCCAAGCCTCCCAATGAAGGACCCCTTTTCATAAACACCTCCGGTCTTTTAGATGTCGGTTCAGACAGGGAAAACTTTAAATTATTTGGCCATGCGTCAAAATAACTAATAAATACAGGCATATATATAGCTTATTGGTCTTAAAACCGAGGAGCTCCCACGAGGATCTTAAGTTTTATGGTCTAGGAACCGATCCCCATGAAAGATTAGGAGATTTTGC
>JBEIGW010000036.1:0-14925 GCA_040381655.1 Deltaproteobacteria bacterium | reverse complement strand
TAGCGAACGATTTTCTTTTATTACGTCTGGCGAGATTTATTCAGATCGACAATATAATTCCGACGTCTACATCTCTGATGCGACTCAGCCTGGTTTTGACACAGGCAATGGCGAGTGGTCCATAAACCCGATCCGCTCCAGGCTAAACTATGACGGATCTGGGTACTTTCTTGGAATTGGCTCGTATATTGGTGATTCAACCATGCTAAACGATCGGTTTGAGGGTTATCAGACACCGGTTGCCACGCATCTTAAGACTCGGTGGTATCTTTTGAAGCCTGATGGCTTACCTATTTATGGCCGAGCGACTATGGACAATTACCGAGTTAGCTTCGACTCGGGATCAAAGTCGGACATGGAATCTGCTGCTGATTGGTTGCCTGGTGGGTCTTGGCATCGCGCGCAGGGGTCTTTTGTGGCTCCACTAACGACGCGAACGGCTGTCCAAATCGATCAGTTCACAGATTTTGACGCTAGATTCGTGACATTTGATTCGATGTCAGACAACAAGAAGCATACACAAAGCACGATGCAATCCTGGCGAACCGGTGTTCGATTTAATTTGCCGCTTGACGGTAAGGGATCAGTTCCGACATGGCTCGGAGGTTTCGATGACGAGACAGGGAAACGCTTGATTCAACATGTCATGAATTGGTCTATGACTTTAGCCGCTCGTCCCGTTGTGTTTAGACGGGGGTCATACGGGGAGCCTGGAGTAGCGGCCACGGGTCGTCCATCCACATGGTTTGCAACCGATCGACCTGGTCTTGATGATAATATTCAGCCTATAGATTTTATGAAGCAGTATGAGATCGTTACATTTTCAACGTCTCACCGTTGGAAGATATTTAGCGAGCTTTGGAAGACTCTTTATGGAGAGCAGGCCGTAGAAAAACCGGAAGAGAACTCCAAAATGTCGTTTCAGGAGAAAGCTCGAAGGGAGCTGCTCTACTCCATGGATCGACCTGTACGCGATACAAATGACTTGTTTTCAAATGATCAATCCAAGTGGTTTGCCAACCGTTATCAACTTCTCGAAACGGACTATATTGAGCCTGTTTCTTTTGGCGCATCGATTTCCTATGATCGGCTAAATGATTTGCGCAGGCGAAAAGAGGGTGGCACGCGCGAGAATCGGCCTTGGAGTGAACTGGACTCTGCACTCGGGCTTTCAGTATCTGGTTGGTCCATTACCGGCAGCTCCAAATATAACATCTATGACAAGCTCCAAACGCGCTTTGCGTCGAATTTGGTGCCGCCAACACTTTGGGATACGAATTTAACAGTGGGATATACAATTGAACGAAATCCTTATCAGACCTCCACGGGTGAGATTGCGTTTTCGTCGACCCGCGAGAGATCAACTACAATTGTGACGTCGTTGATGAGACCATTTGCGGCCAGCTGGAGTTACTCCAACAAGGATATAGAGTCAGCAGACGACGATTCAAAAGATTATCGGCAAAAGTTAGGTTTATCCTATGCTTCTCCAAGTGGGTGTTGGGGAGCAAGCTTTGTCCGCGAAAAGCCCTACGGTTCCGAAGAGAGGGCCGCGACGTATTTGCTCCAGCTAAACGTAACATTTATGGGCCAAACGCGAGATCTGCCGAATATGTCGCCACCGTTGGAGCGTCAGATCAAGAAAAGCTGACGCGGCTTGAGAATCAGACCAAGTTGGTTGGTGCTAAAAAATAATCTTCGTGATTGTCCCAGAATTCTTCGGATCCATGGAGCTAGATACTGATTGGATGCTCAGACGTCCGCCAAGCTTTTCAACAAAGAATTTCGCTACAGATAACCCGTGTCCAGCGCCACGCTCGCCCCCAGTTCCAGAACGCGGCGAGAGTTTTTTTTGTCGTCGAATACGCGCGAGAATTTGTTTTGGTATGCCAACGCCGTAATCGGTGATTTTGATTAGAGATTGACCTGGATTAATTGATTTAGCCGATATTGAGATGCAAGATCCAATGTGTGAAAACTTTATAGCGTTTGTGAGAATATTGACGATCACGTGATCACGAGCGATATCAGGATCAGTAAAACTAAAAGCATTGGCGCAAAGATCAAAGTCGATCGAAATCTGTTTTGAGGCGAGTTGTTCCTGAACCATCGAGACTGACGAGTGAATAATGTCGTACACACTGAAGGGGCGTCGTCTCATGTTATTGTTAGCCCGACCTTCATGTTCAGCTTGATGAAATCGCTCCACCATTTTTTTTGCCTGACGTAATGACCATGCAAGCTGTTTTGTCGCTTTCTCGTCGTTAGCAGTAGTGCTTTTTTGTAGATTAGCGATGGCCAGCTGAAGTGGCGTGTTCAGATCGTGACATAGCGCTCGGATTTTTATCTGATGCTCGCCAAGTTGTTGTTGTACGACCTTGTCAACATCGCGCTTTAGCTTACTTATTTCGTTTTTATGACGTTTTAGATCGGCGATAATCGATCTATCCGTGGTGGTTAGGCTTTGTTTCCAGGCATCAGCCTCCGGTCCCCAATCATGCCAGGGCCGAATTTCCCATTCGCAGTAAGGGTCTCCACATGCAATGCATTTTGTCTCGATTTCGAGTAAATCCATGCCAAAAAATTGACTACACCAAGCGCTACCGTAACCCGTCAATGAGTAGCAGACTGGATGTTTACTCAAGCCAAATAGTTCCTTGTGAGACTGCGCCTCGTAACTGTTAAGCCAGCGTCCTCTAAAAACGAACATTCCCTTGGTCCGATCCGACTGAAAAACCTCTGGCACGACTTTTACAAGTCCACACCAGCCATGCATGATTGGTCCAACGTCGAGTTTTTCTTGGCCAGTCAATCCTGGGAAAATTTGATCGATAGCCCTGTAGTCGTTGATTGCACTTTCGTATCCGAAGCGAGCAAAAATCATCTGAGCGACAGATTGTCCAACTTGCTCGATCGTCGCTTTGCGAAGAAGGCTGAATGCTGCGTGATTGAACATCAGCATTCGACTATTCGAGAGTTCGATCAGACCATTCTTTGGTGAAAACCTCAGGTGGTTATCAAGAATATCTTCGATGGCACTATGACTCACTAACGTCCTCCACGATTACGCAAGTCGCCAAGCATTCTCGACGGCGGTTCTTAGCTCATTATCATCGGCACTCATGGTGATTGCACGTTCCCACGCATTCAAGACAATCGTTGGCATGTTAAATCCGTCTAGGCCTGGCCCCGCAAAAAGTCCGGTATCCATGCCGTGGAGTGTATTAAGAAAATCCTCCATCCGCGTTTTGTAGACCTTTAGTTGCGAGGGTGTCATCGTTGATATGATTCGTTCCCGTTCTGGGAAGGATAGTGGTTTGACTAGGATCTCTTCAAAGAGCCAGTCAGGAGGTACTTTGCCGACGATTCCTTTGACCCATTTTACGACACCCTGGCCTGCAGCAGGTTCAGCCGTGCATAGATAAAGATTTTTGAAGCCTGAGCGAAAAAGAAACTTTGATAGATTTAAACCGGTGGCTTTGCCTCTGAAATTTTTATCGATAAATAGAGTTGCTGTGTCATTAATACTTGCAATATGACGCATGAGATCAGAGCGTTTGCCAAAAGTTAGGATTGATTTACTTAGCGTATGACAGCGATGCTCCCAGTAAGATCGTACGGATTCATCGTCGTCTATTAACACGATTTCAGTGGACGTCATTGTAAGTCTGCTCCAAATGGCCGCTATTTTGTGTCTCGCTTGGCGATAACAGCAAAGAGTGTGCCATGAGGCGGACAAAGCCAAATTGGCTAATCTGGTTTATTTTTACCTGGTCAAAATGTCGGTGACGACCTTTTCTGCGACTGATCGGGCAGAATTTCCAAACGATGCATTGAAGGATTCTTCATGCCTAAGATGATGTAGCTGTGCACTCACGTCTCCACGGTTCGCAAGCACTTCTCCCGACATGGGGTACTCCCTTTGTAAGATTAGCTTTTGAATTCGGAGATCCCATAGTTCTACCCTAACGAAGCTTTGCCAGCGCGTTTTAAGGTAGTAGTCATCCGCCACGCTTAGGTTTCTAACCTTGCCTTTGGTCGGCGGAGATGATTGTCCAACAAAGTAATCGGGTTCTTTTGTTTTTCGGTTGTTTTGACTAACCCGTCGCTCTCCTGCCTTCCCCGTCTGAGACGAAATTATTTGAGCCCGCAGGACCGCGTCAGCGCCTGAGGGCCGAGCGAGGTGTAATTGTCCGTTGGCAGCAATAGCGCGTTGGAGTTCGTCCCAAAGAAGCTCGTGAGGTAGTACCTCCGACCCTGTATCGTAGACGGCCTCGACAAAAACCGTTTTAATGCCATTCGGGGCGGCTGTGTGAAGGTTTGTCAGCCGGTAGCTACAACTTGAGCCTGCAAAATACAGGCTGGCTGCAAACATAAACCAGACGACTGGTCTGAACGATTTTTTTCTGGACTCTGGCAATTTTGCAGTCATAATGAGCATAAGCATCAACATAACCTGAACAAAGAGAGGCTGCTATGGAATTTGATAGTCCCCCTTCCAGGCCTGTCGTCAAAAACTCCGTAAGTGCACAGGCTGAGTGGGAAAATTGGCTTTATCAGAACAGTTTTGAACACCTTCGGGATGCGGATGGCCTCGATTGGTCGGTCAAGATTCGCTTGGAACAACTACCAAGTAACCTTGATCGTCGAGCTGGACGATCGGTTGCGACCGTGGAAGTAGCCCTTGATGTGTCCATGTTGGCTCTTATTGAAACGGGGACATTTGATAAGGATGAGGACGCGCGTCTCATTGAATTAATGGGCGACGGTTTAATACCTTTGCGCATGAGGAAAATTCAATACGAAGCCACAAGTGAAAATGCCATGCGCGAAACGATGGCACAGGTTTTGCCAGAACTGCGCGAAAATTTTAGGAAAACTTCCCTACATGCCGTGAAACGGACCTTGGTAGGGCGCTGGCTCGAGGGTCGAATGGTATTCGGCAAGGGGGAGTTAGATGCTGGATTTGATCCCCAATTGGCTAATTTTTCCATATCAAACTCCAAGGAATGATGATGAGGCCCCTTGACTCGGGCCCTAGGTTTCACTAAAAAGGTCGGTTCATTGCGTCCATTGTGAATGATCGGGAGTTTTTGGCGATGTTAGAATTTGTTCCAGAGAGAATTGACCGGGCGGTGGTGATGAACGTGTTTCAAAACCAGCAACCGGCATCCGGCGCGCTGACCGCGACTTCGGTTGTTGATAGTTTTGTAGGCGCTGATTTTGTGGTTGCGGTCCATAATTGGCTGATTGGTACTCAGCTTCGTTATGTGATTTTTGACTTTCAGGATGAGAAGGAAGTTCCTGCGGACTTCGTGGAAGAGCTCATGCAGCTGATGAAGCGAGTTAGGATCCCATTTCTCTTTACAGGGGTTATGGATCGTCCTCGGGCCTTACTAAAGTCTTATGATTACACGTCGAAGTTTCCGATCTTCGCGTCAATTGAGGAGGCTGTTTCCTATCTTGAGTCCAAGTATCCTAATCTTCTTATGGTTTCCCACGACGGAATTGTTTTTGGTTCACCTATTGAGATGGTCCGTAGTCGATTGAACGGCAAACCAGGTGAAGAAGACGGCGAGATGCCAGCGGAAGACGAAGACTAAAATCATTCTTCTAGGCGTATGAACTAGTCGAGATTTAGCAGCCCGGTCCTTTATCAGGACCGGTTTTTTTTAATCGAGACGACTTAGTTCGCCGTTAATAATTTCTAGATTTTCTTTGATGGTTTCCAGGTTTGAAGACTCCGGATAGCGCGTTAAGGCTTCTTCCAGTAGACTTCGGGCTTTAGCGAGGTAAACACGTTTACCGCTTGGGTCGTTTGTGGCTGAGCTAGCGCGGTATTGGTAGGCGGCCTGCTTTCTCAGATCCTGCGTCGCGCGATCCGACCAAATCTTTATGTTCTGTCGAGCTGCTGTGTAACTTTCAGAATTTTGTGGGATTTTTTTTGCGGCAAGGATTGCTTGTTCAATTTGCTCTTTAGCAGCGAGTTCTTGGGCTTTTGCCAGGATCTGAGCGCCCTCAGCACTGGGTTCAGTTAATCCATTCGAGCTCGTGCTAACTTGATCAGGGCTCGTATTTGATGAGGTCACACCAGGTGACGGAATCGGCGGTTTGGCATCGGTAAGAGCATTAGGTGCGGATGTCGGTACCGTCGCGGCCGTTGCCGAGTTGGGTGACTGGGGCGTGCTAGCTAGTTTCGTCGCGAACTGCTCCCAATCAGAAGTTTCTTTCCGTAGCACAGAGTAAAGGTTCTGGGCGAAACCTGAGCTATTTCCACCTTTTTGTAGTGCGTCGTGAGCCATGAGGTAAACAGTGCGGCCTTTGAGATACGGATTACTTGAGAGGGATTCGATAAGATCAAGGCCCTTTTCCTGTGTTTTTGACTGAAGGGAGTTACGCGATACATTGGCTCCATCAGAAGCACGAGCGAGTTCACGCTGAGCGCCTATTGGTGTCAACACATCCCTGAGAACTCCAATCACAAGCGCTGCCTCGTGAATCGTACCGCCGCTGGGACTAGGCGGGATACTGTTGAAAATTTGCCGGTCATTTTCGGTGTAGTCATTTTCAGAAACAACCATCCTTGAAAAAAACGCAGCATACTCCGCATCCACGGAAACAGATGATGGACGCTTAGCTCCGGATTTCGTCAGGATAGGCGTTTTGGTCTCGGTAACGTGGGCTTGCCGCGACTGCGTTTTATGCGGTTCGACGATACTTTTCTTTGTTGCCGTGGAACACGAGATGGGTAGTGTGACTGCGGCCAGAGTGGCGAACTTGAGACAATTTTTTCTCATCTGGAAATCTTCCTACTATGGACTTAACTCGCAAGACTTATAGCGACATACTGAAGGACGTCAAGTAGCGACGATCTTCGACCCGCTTAAGCGTGCTACTGACGTCAGCAGCGTAGCTTGCGAATTCAAGGCTACCAAGTGTCGAGTTGATCGTAAAGCCCCAAGAAACGAAACCCTGGTTCGCTCCGACTTGCACTGCAAACGCGCTTTGTTCAAGGGGGTTACCACTGAAAATTTCCATGCCGCCGTGCAGCATTTTGGCAAGATCAATGCCTGGAAGACCGTAGTAGGTGGCATTGCTGCCTAGGTAGATGTTTTGGACATCAGCGCTAAAACGGATGCCGTAATCTGAAGAGACGCGAGGGCTTATGGACATTCCGACTCTGGCATCAGTTGGGTCAACAATTGATAATGCTTCTGAGTTGCCCTCAGAGCCGATAAACTTGGTGCCGCAGATGTTCTGACGTTTTTCTGTGAATGGGTTGAGATAGTCCTTCTTACAGCCGGTGGGTAAATTACGAAGCGTCAGCCCCAGTGTGGGGAACCAGTAGTCGGCCAACGTGTAAAGAAGTCCAACATCAGCTCCCATCCCAACTCCGCGGTTATTATCTGATTTTATTCGTTCATAAAGCCCAGTGCGACTCTTTAAGTCGCTGCTTGGGATTGTGTCCTCAAACGCGTAGCGGTAGGTGGGGCGCAGAGTCAATCCTAGGGTGATCCGATTAGAGGCATCTGTCATCGCATAGCCAAAACTTGCTCCTAGGTCTGATACTGAGCTAACTCTCGCATCAGTGGGCGTGTCTTTGTCAATATAAACGCGCATAGACGAGTTCTGAAAAATGCCAAAACCTGCCGGCCGATTCTTGCCCATATCAAATAGAATCGATGGGAATGCGGCAGCTCTGGCGTAGAATGGCTTATCGGCGTCAAAGTCAGATTCAGCGATCACATCGGCCACGCCTCCACTGGTCGTTCCGGCAATAGCGCCGTAGAACGAACGGCTAGCCGCATTCAGGCCAACTGTGACGTTGGGTAGTTTCAGAATGTGAACCGTTTTGCGGCTCCTGGCTTTTCTTACCCTTGCAATGCCAGCGGGGTTGGTCCAGAACGCAGAGTCGTCGTTGGCGACGGCCGTAAAAGCCCCGCCCAGCCCCATGGGTCTCGGGGTAGGATATCCTTCAGGAACTTCTGCTAAAGCATCACTGCCGCTGACTAAGCCCACTGATGCGATCAGAGCCGTCTTTGTTAGGAATTTCCCGAGACTTTTAAGAGACCTTAAATTCATAACATGCTTATTCTGTTGATTGATCTAAGGTCATCATGATGCAATCAGTCGACATTGGCAAGAAGAGAGCTCAGTAAATGGGCTAAAATTACGATCCGAGGGCCTCTTTAGGACTTTTGAAGAGCCTCTGTTAAGGTCTCCAAATCCTCTTTTTCTCGCAATACCTGGCGTAGTTGCTCGGTCTGCTCGGCGAGGCGCTGCTTTAGGATCTGCATCTGCTCGTCTTTTGAAGAAATGATGGAGTCCTTCATGTCTAGCATCTTATCGGTCATCTCCGACAAACGGCTCATGGACTCATGCGTCAGTCGCAGGATCTCTCGGTTTTCCTCTTTTGCAAGACTCAGGTGGTCAATTAACAAGGCGACTTCCTGTCGATCAGACGAACTAACTCGCTCACTGAGCACAGAAATTTGGTTATATTCCGTATCGACTAATTTTGAGTCGTCACTGTTGCCCGCCGATTTCGTCCATTCTCGCGCGGTTGAATTGGGTAGTGGCGGCAGACCTTCCATGGTGACGACTGTGGACGCATCGGTGTAAACCATAACCTGTCCCCGGTCGGTCCTGGCAACGAGCTTACCGTTGCGAACTCGCCGCCAAATCTCGTCAATTGAAACACCCAAGTGCCGCGCGGCTTTGGAAAGCTCCATCCCATCGATATCGTCGTCGTCCGAGGATCGCCCTACGAAGAGCTCCGGAGTGTTCTCGGATCCAGTTGTCTTGGTGTCTGAACGGGAGCTTTGACGATTTAACACGATTGGTTCAAATGCCATACCAGCCTGCCGATTTATTAAACAGATTAATTAATACACAGATCAGATAGTTAAGTTGTATCCCATCCGAGGGTCTCGCTGCAAGCTCTAGGCGGTAACTAGGCGCCTTTTTTTTGGGTTTCAGTCAGGAGCCCGTCGTCATCTGACTGAATAAGGAAGCTGGATGGTTCATCCTTGATCGTGAAGCTACCGATATTGGCCAATTTCCTTCTTGCCTTTTCAAAGCTCGGATCAACTGCGGTGGCTCTTAACAAGGATTCTCGCATGGATGTCTCATCATCTTTTTCTTCAAATGCTAAAGCAAGGTTAAATAAGACCCTCGCGTCACGAGGATTAATTGAAAGAGCCATGCGGTATTTTTCAATGCCCCGATCGATTAGTTGCATTTTTACGTAAGTAAGGCCGAGTGAATTCAACGTTGAAATATCGTGACTTTCTAGGTCCAAGGCCTTTTCGAGGCTTTTTTGCGCATTATCGTAGTCGCGCTTTTGTAAGTAGACGTGACCCAATCCGCGGTGGGCCGACGCCATCTTTGGAGATAGTTTGATGGTGATCTTGAAAAAATTCTCTGAACCGTCCACATCTCCTGAATTGAGAAGTAGATTAGCTACGATGAGCGTATATCTTGGGTTTTCAGGACTTAGTTGATGAAGCTGTTTTGCGCTGTCAAGCAAGCTGGCGTGATCGTCCATTTGTTCTGCTAGATCAAAAAGATACTTATATGTATCAACATAATCAGGATTCATAACCATCGCGGCACGAAACTTGTCTCTAGCGCCGCAATAATTCCCGCTCTTGAGATCAATTCTACCAAGGCCACACATGGCTCTCGCCGAGTTGCTTTTTATGTTTTGTGCCTCGAAGAAAAACGATTCGGCTATCCATAATTCCCCAGCCTCAAGGTGCTCCTCAGCCCTCTCGAGCATGGAGTGCAGGTTTGAGGGAGCCTTGGCGCAATTGACGAGACTATTCAATTGGCGAGAGAAATCTTCAAATGAAAATGGCTTAACTAGGTAGCAATCTACGCCGCCCTCACTGGCTAAGACAACATCATGGCGTAGAGCTTCGGATGTCATGAGAAGAAAAGGCGTCAGCTTGTATTCAGATTTTTTTCGAAGATCCCTGCAAAATTCCAGACCGTTCCTTTGCGTTAATTGCCATTCAACGACAAAAAAACCGATCTCAGCGACTCGCATCTGTCGTTCGGCCTCTTCAATGGATAAAACAATTTTTACGTTTTTTACCCGTAGGGCATTGAAAAAATTCCTAAGCGTGGCTCGATATGTTGACGACGGTTCCACTACCAGAATTTGTCGTGAGCCAAGGAAGGCATTAATTTTTTGACCAAGGTTTCCTTTAGACATCCTATAGTTCCTCGATTTGAGGTTTCGGCGCCTCTGAGGGACTCTTTAAGATCTATCCAAAATCAAATAATTATTCCAATAAAGTCAGATACTTAAATGGCGATGGCGCCACCCTCTGAGTCTATGCTAACATGGTTCGTTTGCAGCTTAATTCTTCGAAAATTTGATTATTGTTGAGGCAAGTCATGAACCTGGAGCGTTCGGTGGCGAACCCAAGGCTTATTTGGTGGCGTGATGTATTTCAGCGCTGGCCCGTCTATTTGGCGGGACTGGTAGCTATGTTCGTCACTAACGCTACTGAAGTTTTGGCACCGAAGACGATTCAATGGATGATGGATGCCCTCATCGTCGCGTCCAACCAGAGTTCAAATCTGCAGTCTGGGGAGTTAGCTTTTCAAAATATTCTGCGCGCCGCAGCGCTGTTTGTTGCCGTGGCACTGGTCGGTCTCGCGGGCCGTATCTTCTGGCGATTCACTCTCGCAAGAATGACCCACGTTGCAGGCACTTCAATGAAGCAAAAAATTTGGAGTGCTTTGAGATACTCATCACTTGAAAACGTGCAACGTTTCACCTTGGGTGATCTCATGAATCGAGCCATCGGGGACGTAAACTCAGCACGCTGGATTTATGGTTTTACACTCGTTCTGACGTGCGACGTGATTTTCTTCACCTTACTTGGCACGATTTCGATGCTGCTGATTCACCCTGGCCTTGCGCTCGCCTGTCTCTCTACATTTGTTATTTTTCCACCGATCATCATGCGGCTAGCTAAAAGAGAATATATGGCCCATGAATCGGCTCAAAGTGAGCTCACTACGTTATCCGAGTACGTTAGCCAGGCGATTAGGGGCGTCAGGTCTCAGAGGGCCAGTAACGCATTTGGATCGTGGGTTACCTGCCTCACGGATTCAGCCGCGCGGTATGCAAGATTACGTTTCAAAGCTCAAACAATTGCTATCAACAGTTTTCCAGTCTGCAGTATTCCCACGATAGTATCCTATGTCATATTGTTTTTTTGGGGTCCGCAACTGGTCACATCAAGTGTGATCACGGTTGGTGAATTTGCTGCCATGGCGTCCTATGTGTATTTGCTTCAAGGCCCAGTTGCAGATCTAGGTGAGCTCGTCGCAGAGTGGCAAAAGGGTTTTGCATCGGTCAATCGCATTGCTGAGATCACACATCTTCCCGAGCAGAACATGTCAGCTGAAACATCAGGAGATGGCTCCCGCCTCAAGAATGTAGTTGATAAGCCGCAGTGTCTGGACAGTCGCGAAGAAGCCTTGACGAGCAAACAATGTGCTGTGGATGTTTCTGGTCTTAAGGCGGTTCGCGGGGGACGAGTTTTATTTGAAGGAGTATCCCTAAAATTGGAGAGCTCCGAATGGCTCGGTATTTCAGGCGACGTCGGCTCTGGTAAGTCCACGTTTTTGCAAAATCTTGCCGGGCTACTACCACCCAATGAAGGGTGGATCAGATTTTACGGACGAGATAATCCGGTTGAGCGCCTCGGGAAAACGATCTCCGATGGTTTGTGTCAGGTTGCTTATGCGCCAGAGAAACCATTTGTTTTCGCGGGAACGATTCGCCACAACCTAGCACTTAATCATGCTTATTCAGATGGGCAACTTTGGCGCTCTCTTGAAATCGTGGGGCTTGATGCTGAGGTCCGAAACATGCCGCGAGGATTAGATGGCATTGTAGGAGAGGGCGGCGTCTCTTTGTCTGGTGGGCAAAGACAGCGCTTAGCACTCGCAAGGATCGTGCTTCGCGCTTCAGGGGTTGTGCTGCTTGATGATCCGCTAAGCGCCGTGGACGGAGAAACGGAGTCAAAGATCATTTCTAATTTGAAGCAATTTTGGTCAAGCCAAGCCGTCATTTGGGCCTCTAACAAGCCGTCTACGTTGACCTGCTGTGATCGCATTGGGCGACTCTCTGCGCGCGGTTTAGAGTTTATCCATGGGCCGCACGCCTCTATTGCTGAAAATGCGTTGGAGGAACTGTATGTCTAATGCTGCGGTTCACAGGGTATCGTCAGAAAAAAATTTGTCGACTCGGCTAAACTGGCGAGTGTTTCTTCCCCTCATCCAGTCATCCTACAAACCTATTGTTATAGGATTGACCGCTTTGATCGCGAGTACGTTGTTTGTTGTGTGGGCGTCTATACTCCTAGGTAATTTATGCGCACAGATGGGTTCAAAGACGTTTGAATTCCGCAGTGGTTTCACTTTGATTGTTGGGTTTCTCCTCTTGGAAGTCATCAGTATTTTGGCTCAGTTTATTGGCCGAAAATTTTTGGCCGATGGAACTAACCAAGTGCTTTTGGATCTGCGTAAGGCTTTGTTTTCGAAACTTAATACTCTGCCCATGAGTTATTTTGACACGCAGCCACTCGGTCGAATTATCACGAGAGTTACAAATGACGTTGAAGGTGTGGAAGGTTTTTTTGGGGGCGGACTGGCCAGAATTTTAACAGCCTCAGTACAAATTATTTCGGTGTTGCTTGGTATATTTTTTATTGCGCCCTCCTACGGCGCCTGGGTCGTGGCTTCCGCCTTGCCGTCCCTTGGCTTTAGCTGGTTTACAAGAAAGCCGGTGCGGTATTGGCTCAGTGAGAATAAAATTCGCAATGCCCACGTTAACTCCACTCTGGCGGAATTTATTCAAGGCCTGCCCGTTCTCAGGGTGCTCGGTCTAGAGACCTGGTCGGTCGAAGAATTCGGCAAGGATACTCGCCACCACTACGAATCAAGTATCAAGGTTCTTTCTTGGAATAGTTTTATTCGGCCGGTTACCGTTTTTCTAAGCGTCATGCCAACAGTAGTGGCCGTTATTCTGGGTGGTGTTTTGCTTATCAATGGACACGTAGAGCTTGCGGCGATTGTTGCAGTCATCCGGTTGACGGAGAGATTTAGTAACCCGGTACGCACGCTCACGCAGGAAATTCAGGTTATTCAAGATGCTACAGCCAGTGCTGCGCGTGTTGCAGATATGCTGGCTGAGCCTTCCGAAGAGGCTACTAAGTCATTACCGATCGATAAACATATGGCGGCAGTAGCTGGTGCCATCGAGTTCAAAGACGTAAATCTTGCATATAAGCCCGGTCGAGACGTGCTCTCTGAATTTAATCTGAAGATTCCCGCAGGACAAAAGCTTGGCATCATCGGTGCTACGGGTGCTGGTCAGAGTTTTGTCATCAACTTAATTCCCGTGCTCTATCGACCTCACAAGGGTTCCGTTCTTGTCGACGGCGTTGATGTTGCAGATTGGGATCTTGCATCCCTGCGGGGACAAATTGGATACGTGGCGCAAGAACCGTTTCTATTGAGGGGGAGTCTAGGTGACAATCTTTTAGGGCTTGGTTGGAAAGATGATCCCCAAAAAACCGCGGATTTTATGGACGCTGTTGCTGCGTGCGGCCTCACTGAGGTGGTCAGCCGTTTCCCGGGAGGTTTGGATTACGATGTACGAGAGGGCGGAGCCAATCTAAGTAGCGGCGAGAAACAAATGATTTCCTTTATGCGCCTTATCCGTGAAGATCGTCCGATTTTGTTGATGGATTAGGCGACATCGTGCCTCGACAGCCGATGGGAGTCAGCCATTCAGCGTGCGATTTTAGTCCTCATGGGCCAAAGAAAACGCACTTGCGTGATTATCGCACACCGAACTGAGACCCTAAGATCCTGTGACCGAATTATTAAAATTCGCAGCGGTACCATCGTCGCCGATGGGCCGCCGTCGAAAATTTTAACCTGAACAGAGCATTTGATCGTTTTTCAAGCAATTCGGATGCTCCTCGTAGATTAAATTACATGGTAGAATTTGAGCCGCATTTCGTTATGGAAATAAGAGGTCAAAATGTCTTGGGCTGACAATCCGACAACAGCAATTCTTCTACAGTACGCTTACGAACCGTACACGGTGTACGCTTTAATAATAGCTCTGTTGACGGCGAGCAGTTTTGGCCTGCCATTCCCTGAGGAAATTGTCTTGCTAACTGCGGGTCTTCTTGCCCACATTGGATCAAACCCACATCTCTATCCGCCGCCCACTCCGGATGCTGTTGGCGTTAGCATACCCGTTACGGCGATGGTCTGTTTTTTGGCGGTTTTTTTGAGTGACTTTTTAGTTTTCTGGCTCGGTAGGCACTACGGCACTCGGATGCTCAATCATCGCTGGACGCAAAAACTTATTTCACCGCAAGGTTATGAGAAAATTGCTGACTGGACCAAAAAATTTGGCCCTTTAGCGTGCGGCGTTTTTCGATTTACTCCCGCACTCAGATTTCCTGGACACTTCGCCTGTGGGGCGACTGGGATAAAATACTCGACGTTTATTTTGGTCGACGGCACGGCGGCGCTATTATCGGTTCCCACGCAGGTTCTGCTTATGGCTTATTTTGGAGAGCAGATTTTAGGTCTGCTTAAGGATGTTAAAATAGCGTTGCTCAGCATTATCGGTGTGATTGCAGTGATTTTTATAGCTAAACGCCTTTGGGCTAGACGTAAAGCCGCCCAAGCGTGATACGCATGTCAGCCAAAAAAAACACCCGCCAAGGTGTCTCTTGGCGGGTGAATTAATTTTCTATTTAATCAACCAAGCGCTTAGTAGCGGCTTGGACGTGGTCCACGATTCTCACGAGGAGGTTGAGGACGAGCTTCGTTAACGGTCAGGCGACGGCCTTCAAAGTTTTGACCGTTGAATTTGTC